>JBFZEO010000245.1:0-4646 GCA_041306845.1 Spirochaetota bacterium | reverse complement strand
AGTATTGTTTCGAGTCTCTGCACATTCTCAATGGGATTTCTCATCCTTTTTTTTTGAGCTTTGCCGATTTTGATCGATATTTCAGTGTTTATCCCGACGAGCCTCTCTTTGAGGAGCAGAATGGAATAGTAAGAATTATCGAGAAATTTATTGAGTGATTCATTAGTTCCGTTGCGTACTTTTGTATTTAACGGAGAATCTTTTTTTGATATCTCAGTGAAAATATTGATGTTTTTTTTGATGGATTGCAGAAAATCTTCTATTTTTATCACATCTTTTTGTATTTTTCTGTTGATGGGATTTATATATTCTATATGGAAGAAATCTGATTCTGTAGTTATATTCATTGCTGTCTTGAAGAAGCTGACAAGTTTATCTATAAAAGAGGTATTTTCTGCAGTTATAAGTTTGATATTGTAGTCAAGATCGACATAGATATCCTGCAGGAGAGATCTGCATGTTGTCAGTTCAAATATTAGAGTTAATAATTTTTCCCTTGGCGAAAATGACATTTTCTCCGTTTGTTTCATCTCAGATTCCGAAAGGAAATTTGACTTTAATCTGTTTATAATTTCTTCATCATTTTGTGAAAACCAATCGGTTATAGCCTCTGTTATCCAGTAACTTTTTATTTCAATAGCCGGCATATTTGTTATCATAAAATTTTGCAGTTTATTTATAAAGTTTTCTTTATTCTCTTTGAATGAAGTCTCTTTAAAGTCATCTCGAGGGAGTTCTGAAAAAACCTCAAATCTCAGTTGAGCTTTATAAAGATCTTTAATAAGTTTTGTAATCTCTTCTGTTATTGTTTGAACGGTATGAAATGCTTCCGATAGAAGTTTTAAATTATCACTTACAATTTTTTTTAGATTATCGTCATTGGAGGCATATACTTTTTCAACGAGTTCTTTAAAATATCTGGTATTTACTCCCATGTTTGAAGAGTTTAGATTCTGAAATGAGAGATAGTCGAGTATTTTTCTGCAGTTTTCAAGATAATCCTCTTCAAAGTCATCGATGGAGTCGGGGAGTTTATCAAACTGGTAATTAAGTGAATTTATGAGTGTTTTTAATCTGGAGTAGAGTTCCATCGGTCTTTTTTCATCACTGAATGCTTTGCTTTCTATAAGAAAGAATCTTGTTTCAAGACTGTCATCGTAGTTGTAAAGATCCTCTTTTAGGAGGGATTTTCTTACAAAGATGTCCATGATATTGGTTATATTGTTAGATGCATTACGGAAAGCAACTTTTAATTTGGGTATTTTCTTTAATTGAAAAACTCTGTCGATCTCTTTAAACGATGCTAAATAATTTTCAAATCCGGAAGACATGTGTTAATCCTTTATAAAATGAATTATTTTTATTTGGCAGTAAGGTAACTATTCTCAGACATATACTCTCTATAAAATATATGCAGTGATCCCCGTTTATTGAGAACTCTCTGTATGTAATCGAGACTATTTTTACCTATTTTCCTCGATGATATTGTTGTTTTACCAAATTTATATATCATTAAACTTATTATAAGATTATTGTTGCCTTTTTTCAATGATTTTCTTAGATTCTGTAAACCTATTATAATATTTAATTTTGGATCCATAAGTCTATGAGTACTAAGATCCGGATAGCTGCTCTTTTTTAGTCCGAATAGACCGATCCTTATATCGTTACCGTCTACTGTTATTCTGGATTCTTCAAAATTTGAGTCGGCAAAGATTACTGACATTGCGGTGATAAGATCCACATTCTCATATCGTGCCTGTTTAAATATAAAACGGGACAGGTCGCCAGGTATACCGCACTTTATCATGAAGTTAATCGTAATCCTGTCTTTAGATGATAATCTGTGATACGGTGTATCATGACTGCTGCCGATTTTATCAGAGTAAGATTTAAACTCAATCAACATAAAAACAACACCGATGTACAACAACGTCAACACTAAAGATCTGAAAAGATCGGGCAGGTGGTTTCTTCTTGCATATATCAAGAACTTGATATAATAAGTTTTGACAGTCACTTTCAGCCTCTTTTCTACAAAAAGATGTAATTATGCATACATAGTAATTTTATTAGAACATATCATTAAATGCAAGTACAAATTCTATAGACGGAGATTTCTTTGTGAGAATGGATTCAAGTACATTCACACCGACATCAAACCTGATTATAAAATGCATAAAGTAAGGATATATTCTCAATCCGCCGCCGGCTGTCCATGCATAATTTAAATAAATATTATCCCCGAACAACTTCAGTCTGTAATCTTTGAGGTAGTCCTCTGTGTATCTTGTGTAGGAACCATTTATCTGATAGCCGTAATTTTCCACAGCAACTCCAAAATCGGAAAATAGAGTCAGGAATAAAAGGAAGTTCGCTTTTTTCTTGAAAGGAACATCTGCTGCGGCAGACAAATTTACGTAAACTGCCGGCAGACTTAATTCTAAATTACCGACAAAATAAATAAATCCAGTAAAATCATGCTTACTTAATCCCCTGATGAAACCGTCACCGGAAAGGTTGTCGCTTATATTGTAATTTATCCCGATAAGCCCCCGTCCTCTCAGGAAAAAGTCCTTATTAAAAAGATTTTTTGTGTATTTATCTTCGATTTGTCCTCTAAAAGTGAATTTACCGGAATTAAAAGTATCATACAGAGGTATCCCGAAATCAGCAGTAGCCGACAGATAATTACCGGTAAAGTATGTATTGCCGGGTTTTTGTTTGTTCCAGACCGCTTTTTCGATAAGGTGAAGCGTTAATCGGTGTCTATAGAGTGTTTCTGCCTCAAACGGGAAAGTAACAGCATCAACTTTTTTTAGAATTGAGTCTGTGTACGAGTAATTGAGTTTGATTGTACTAATCGAGTTAACTTCGATCTTAGGTATTCTGTAATCGATCCCGGTAATTGCATCAAATCCTGTCTCATTATACGGCGTTAGGTCAAGATTAAACCGTTTAAAAGCTTTTGGGATTACGATAAAGACATTTTTTGATATCGCCTGGTTTGAGTTAAAAGAGTTAAATATATTATAGTTTAGCCCGGTGGTAAAAACGTTTATAGATTCAAAAAGTCTGATCCGTCCCTCTTTGTCAACATTGTTTATATCGAGTCCGGTTAGGTTGTTGAAGTTGCCGTTCTGTGTGGAGCTGTTCACAGCGTAGAATGTTATCTTGTTGTTGAACAGGTTATATAATCTGTAGTTAAATGCGATGTTTACTCCGTTGGAGTTATGCGCTGTATCGCTGCCGTTCATTATGTCAAAGCCGCCGGCAGGTGCAAAGTAGAATGGTACCCATAGCGTAACATTTGTATTGTTTCTGAAATTATATTTATCAAGTTCATCTACAAAGTAATAGATATGACTGAACCGTTTAAGATAGAGAGCGTACTCAGGAGTTGTTTTAAAATATTTAGATTTAAAATCCCTAAACGTATCAACTTTACTTGAAAGTGATGTGAAATCTTTATACATATCGGATGTTGCATCGTTTATATCAGTTGTCATATCCTGACTGAATGCAAGTGTATTTATAACTAAAAAAAATATAAGTGCTAATCTTTTCATTAAGCCAATCCTGTTTGTTTTCTCGTTTTATCAAATATTCGCACGGTTTATGATTGTGTAATCATATTTTCCGGAACAATGTCTACTTTTACAAAAAAATATCTATTTTTACAAATTAATTTTCTATTTATTGTTATTTTTTACCTGTGTTTTCCGACTTCTGTTTTGGGACACCACTCTGAGAGTCCGCATTTTGTGCAGAATGGGGAGATAGGCTTGCAAATTACCTGTCCGTAACTTACCATATAGTCGTTTAATCTCCGCCAGTATTTAACAGGAAGAAGTTCTTTTAATGCGAATTCCGTTTCTTCCGGAGATTTTGTATTTACCCAGCCCAGTCTGTTGCTTATCCTGTGCACATGAGTATCAACACAGATTGAGTCCCTGTTATATCCAAGTATCAATACGAGATTTGCAGTCTTTCTTCCTACTCCCGGAAGTTTGAGCAGGTCATCTATGTTATCCGGAACTTTTCCGTTATACTCATCGATAATTATCCCGGCTATCTTTTTTAGATTCGCAGCTTTGGTTTTGTAGAAACCGCACGGATAGAGCAGACTGGATAAACATTCTACACTAAGACCGGATAGTGCCTCAATGTTGTCGGCCACTGCAAAGAGCTTGTTGGAAACTGAGAGTGTGACCTGGTCTTTGGTGCGGAGACTTATTATGGTTGAGACGAGGATGTGATAAGGATTTTTTTTTAGATTTGTTATAAGCGTTACAGATGGCGCTTGACCTGTTATGTAGGATTTTTCCAGGACATCTGTAACAAAGTCAAAATCAAATATCTTATTTTTTGTCATCAATCTCAATTTGTTTTATAATTTTTAGGAAATATTCCGGTATAGGTATAAGTCTTTTGGACTCAAGATCGATGATGACCACTTCGAGTGACGAAGTTATCATCGTTTTTCCATCTTTCTTGATGATATAATCCCAGTAGAATTTGTATTTTTCTATCCCGCTCACACGTACTTGTACCGTTAGTTTGTCAAACATCAGTATTTGAGCTTTGTATTGGATACTGACGTCTCTAAGGACTATCCCTTCTTTTATACTTTTTATATTTAAACT
>JBFZEO010000244.1:0-5854 GCA_041306845.1 Spirochaetota bacterium | reverse complement strand
TGTTTATATATGGAACTACGATATAAAATCGTTTATCATGTCAGGAGCGATATTAACTCTCATTACTATGGCCTCGTTCCCGTTAAACTCACTGAGCATAAAAGCAAAAAGATTGATATCTCTCTGCTTGCTGCCTTCGAAATACGCCTTATTCAGCTACTTTACACATCTTGCCGTCATAGCTGCATTCTGCACAACTATAGGATACAATACTTTTAGCGAGGCTGAATTTTATTCTTTTATTGGAATGATAACACTGATTTTATACTGTATAACGTCACTATTTTTCATAATTAGCAGAAACAATAAAAAAAGAGTCTACCAAGGCATAACTCCGGAATAATCATCGATTTCATTATCTTCGCCGGAACTGTCTTGATCCTCATACTTCCTATAGTACCCGATTCCGATTATAAATGTTTCAAAGCTGTTTTTCCTACAGGTATTCGGCTTAAACCACTTCGCCTCTTTGAACGAGTATTTAACCATCTCCATAATCTCTTTTTCATCACCGCCCTGGAAGATCTTAGCGATAAAGAATCCGCCTTTTTTCAAATAATCATAGGCAAAAAGGAGGGCGGTTTTGACCAGTTCTGAAGAATTAAAACAGTCAGTCAGCCTGTCTCCGCTCGTATCCGGCGCCATATCACTTATAATGGCATCGTAGGGAGCATACCCTTTTATCTTCTCCTGATTATCCTCTCTATAAAAATTACCATGTATAACAATAAAATTTTTTGCTGCAACAAGGATCTGCTTATAATCTATCCCGACAACATAACCATTCTCCCCAACAATATTTGATACATACTGAGACCATGACCCCGGCGCACACCCAAGATCGAGAACCTTCTGATTGCTTTTAAACAACTTAAATTTCTCATCCATCTCTTCAAGTTTATATATACTCCGGGCAAGATATCCCTCTGATTTTGCCTTTTTTGTATAAAAATCCGGTTTTTCATAATTTCCAGCCATAACACACCACCCATCAAAATTAAAGGTACTTCGCAGAGATCTGCAATCGGCTCTTTAGAAGTACACCAAGAGTGCAATATACATTTTTTTTATGATTTATAGAAGTTATTTCTGAGAATGCACACTTAAATTTGATAAAAGTTACCACTTAGAAATCTTCGGACTCAGCATCAAAAAGGGCTTCATCCGACTCTTCACCGGCCTCAACTTTCACACTTTTAATTTTATTAAGATCGATTACTGTAGTAAAAGAGATATTAACATTTTTTAGAACGCAATAATCCTCACTACTATAACTATAATTTACAAGATTAATAAAACAGACAAAATTATACTTTACAAAATCCATCCCCGGGAAAATCCAGTTAAAAGTCCCCTTCACTTTATGATTAATCGGTTTCTCTTCGTCATCAAAAAATGTATTTATATACTCAAGTCTTAAATTAAATTTATCCATGACAAACCTGTATGCGATACCGGAATTCTGCTTATAGTAAGTCTCATCCCCATTTTTAGAATAGATACTCTGGATGTTAATATCTATATAACTATACTTATAAAGTTTGAAATTTAATGTAAAAGTATTATTAAAATTATGAAAATACAATTTGTCCGTATCCAGAACATATTTGTTATTCTCAGATAATCCGTATTTAAAAGTGTCTTTAAATGTAAAATACTCAGAAAAGCACTCAGTAAGTCCTATAGTAAACCAGTCGGCTGTTGATGATGTGTGAATAGTATTCTCCGTCTTGATAAAATATCCTTTTGTACCGCCGCCCAGCCTTATAACCGGTTTTTCTAGTCCATTAAAACTAAGATTAAAAATAAATAAAATAATAATAAAATAAATAATTTTTCCCATTCATAAACCTACCAGAAGGATTAATTTTAAACTCCACTTATTATTAAATGAAAAAACTTAGAAAATCAGTTACAAATATTTTTATATTTTTATAAAATTTACTTTGTAATTTGTAATTATTTTTTATAAAATGATTTTTATGAAGAAACATGAAATAATACATTTATCAAAAGGCGGATTGGTGGTTGACACCTCGATAGGCGCCATCCAGCTTGGAGCTCCTCCGGAAACAATCAAAGATTCACTCACAATGGGCAGGCAAGTACCAGAACTTTATATTGCGCCTAAAAATCTTTTTTCCCATAAGAAAATGCTTTCGATTATGGACATCGAGTTTCCGTGCAATTACAACTTTTTCATTCTAAAAAAAATGACAGTGATCTTTTGTACAAAAGAGCAGCAAAATATAATAAGAGATCTCCTTAAAGAGGCAATCATCGGTCCCGACACTCTCAACCTTGAGATAGAATACCCGGGTGGAGCTAATAATAAATCTTTCCCAAAAATGCTCGAAGAGATGAGGTATTTTAGACAGCATCCGGTTCATGGGAATGAGTTCTTTCTCGATGACATAGCTGAATTTCATGTTTTTGATGAGAATAATGAGCTAAACTATAAAGGCATGATAATCAAACTCGACGAAGAGAGCAACATCATAAAAATATCTGATAAAGATTCAGAATTTGAATTACCATGGGATATCGACTACAGTAATACAGATCATAATGACTGTGCCGATCAAGAGATATTTATCCCGCCATCGTTCGGAGTGACGACTCTCGGTTCATCGCACGGATTCGATCCGAAAGGTAAAACTTCCGGGTTTATCTTCTGGATAAACGGGATAGGTGTAATGGTTGATCCGCCGGTCGACTCGGCAATATGGCTCATAGAGCAGAATGTTGATCCCAAAATGGTAAACTCTGTTATATTGACACATTGCCATTCTGACCACGACAGCGGAGTTATGCAGAAGGTCCTCCTTGAAGGACGGGTAAAACTATACACAACATCAACGATATTTAACAGTTTTATGAGGAAAGCATCACTCCTAACAGGATTAAGCATAATTGAGATAGTAGAACTTATTGATTTTATCCCGGTAACGATAAATGAACCGATAAATATAAACGGTGCTTCAGTAATTTTTAAATACAGACTCCATTCCATCCCAACAATAGGATTTGAAGTTTCATTCAGGGGAAAAAATGTTGTTTATACTTCAGATCACTTTAATGACTGTGTATTTTTTAAAAAACTCCATGATAAAAACATATTAACTGACGGCAGATATGAAGATCTCTCCTCTTTTGATTGGAATAAAGATATGATTATCCACGAAGCCGGAGTTCCTCCGCTTCACACTCCGATTGATACACTACTGAAATTGCCATATGAATATAAAAAAAATATCTATCTTGTTCATACAGATAAGGATAAGATACCGGCAAATTCCGGATTGAAGATCTCCCCAACCGGATTGTCAAACACCATTGTTATAGAAAAAGATCATACCATTCACGGAGAATCTATAGAAATACTGAATATATTAACTCATCTTGATATGTTTATCGGAATGCCTCTTGATAAAGGAGCTGAGTTTTTATCGATTATAAATTATGTTAAATTTAAACAGGGCGACTGTCTCATAAAACAGGGCGAAAATAACAGAAAATTTTATATTATAATAGCCGGAAAAGGGATGATCTATGAAGACGGTGTTCCCAAGGCTATGATTAGTTCCGGCAGCTACTTCGGTGAGACATCTATCATACAGGACAACCTTGCGCATAATACAGTTATAGCGTTGACAGATATAATTACAATATCTATCGAGAAACAGGATTTTCTTTTATTTATATCAAACACATCCCTCTATGAAAAACTTAATAAGCTCGGAGCTATCAGAAAATCGGGATCGTGGGAAGTGATAAACTCCAACATCCATTTTGGTACGCTGACTATAAATCAAAAAAACAATCTGGAGTCACTATTTACACTTAACAACTCCATAGAAAATGAAACTGTAATCGAACCAAACAACTATCTTGACTTTTCAGTGTTTTGGAATGAGGGTTTAGCGCAAATTATCGACAAAGATAACAATGTGATAAAAGAGATCACAAAGGGTTCTTTTATCGGTAATTTTAATTATCTTGTCGGTGAGAATAAAACTGATTTTTCATTGATATCAAAAGGTAAAGGGTCATATTTTACCATAGAGAGTGCGGCAATGATGGATTTTTTAAAACAAAACCCTAAGATTCTGCTCGATCTAAAAGATGAAAAATATTAAATAAAGGGCACTCCTAAATTCAATGACTATTTCTTGGGCTTCTCTAATAACCTCACTTGATTTCATACTCTCTTTTTCTCATGTACTTAGTCGCTAAATCCCCACATAAACAGATTATGCTGCGACTTCAGTTTCTCATCTATGAAAAAAGCTACTTTGTTTGAAATGTAAGATTATTAGAGGTACCCTATTGATTATTTGAGAATCATGGAGTAAAATGCGTCACGGATTCTAATAAAAATACTGGAAATTATACAAGGTAAAAAAGATGAACATCAGTTACTTAGAAAAAGATAAGAGCGAAATCATAATCATTGAAGAATTATGGAATAAGCTGAACAAATTACATTCAGACCTATCCCCGTTTTTCTCAGATGAATATAGGGCATCTCTAATAACCTCATTTGGTTTCACACTCGTTCTTTTTCTCATATACTTCGTCGCAGGAGTCCCCACATAAACAGATTATGCTGCGGATTCAGCTTCTTGTCTATGAGAAAAACTACTTTGTTTGAAATACAAAGCAGGTTATTAGAGGTGCCCTATAATAATAAAACTTTTAATGATCGAAAAAAAGAATTACTCGAAAAAGCTGAGGATGGCATCCTAAAAATATTTATCGCAATAGATATGGATACAGAAAAAATAATTGGTTATTGTGTTTGTTCAATTAGAAATAATATTGGTGAAATTGATTCTATTTTTGTAGAAGAAATATATAGAAAACATAAAATCGGTGATGAGTTTATGAAAAAATCTGATAATTTCTTTTCTGATAATTCTGTCAGTAAACAGATCCTAAGTGTATGTACCGGTAATGAAAATGTTATGAGGTTTTACAACAAACATCATTACTACCAAAAATATATTATTATTTAAAAGAAAAGGGGTGAATAGTATGAAAACCGCATTATTAATTATTGATGTGCATAATGATTATTTTCCAGGCGGCAGAATGGAACTGTACGGCAGTCTTGATGCAAGTATCAGGATAAAAGATTTACTGCAACATTTCAGGAAGGAATTAATGCCAGTTATCCATATCCAACATATATCAACAAGACCAGGTTCGACTTTTTTCCTGCCGGGCACTCATGGTGCTGAAATTCATGAGAATCTAAAACCATCCAAAGATGAGAAAATAATCACGAAGAACTTTCCCAATAGTTTTCGAGATACCGAACTTAACAATTATCTAAAGGACAATAATATTTCAAAACTTATAATAACCGGCATGATGACACATATGTGTGTTGACACTACGGTTCGTGCCGCTTATGATCTGGGCTATGAGTGTATTGTTGTAAGTGACTGCTGTGCGACAAAGAACTTAAGGATTTATGAAACTGAGGTTATGGCTGAAAATGTACAAAATTCGTTCTTAGCGGCGTTGAATGGGGTTTTCTCCAAGGTGATGACAAAAGATGAACTACACAATATCTTAAAATAAAATAGCCTTTTTAACCGTAAGAGCAGGAAAATCATCAAGCAGCAGCTTTGAATTGATAAAAAAACTCCCGATCAAACTGACCGGGAGTTTTATATTATAAGGATACACTAAATTTTTATCTTGTGCAGCCATCCGAATTTATCCTCAACCTCACCATACTGGATCTTGTGAAGATAATCATAAAGCTCTTTAATCTTAGGTCCGGCAACTTCTCCATCACCATAAAATTTATAATCTTTATCGTTATATCTTATGGTTCCGACCG
>JBFZEO010000240.1:0-7207 GCA_041306845.1 Spirochaetota bacterium | reverse complement strand
AATCAGTATTATACCGATATGACGAGAACTTTCTGTAAAGGGAAGGCCTCAGATGAATTAAGAAAACTTTACGATACGGTGCTTGGTTGTCAGCTTATGGCGATTGACATGGTTTGTTCCGGCATAAGCGGTAAGGAGATTCATTCTAAAGTAGATGAGTATTTTACGTCTAAAGGGTACAAAACAGGTATTATAAACGGGGTATTGCAGGGGTTTTTTCATAGTACCGGTCACGGTGTCGGTCTTGACTGCCACGAGTCGCCCTATATTTCCAAAAATGGTACCATTCTAAAAGAAAACATGACAGTAACTGTTGAACCGGGACTTTATTACCTCGGTGTCGGCGGTGTGAGGATAGAGGATCTTGTCCTCGTTAAAGACGGAGGATGTGAAGTGCTGACTCCGTATGAAAAGAGACTGGAGATAGAATGATTAAAGAAAATATTAACAGGATAAAAGATAAAATAAATGAGATAAAACAATCTTGCGGGATAGATTATGAGATAGCTCTCATGGCTGTTTCTAAAACTTATCCAGCCGATATGGTAAGAGAGGCTTCTGATGCCGGGATTAAGCTTTTTGGTGAGAATAGGATCCTTGAGGCGTATGATAAGTTCGGCAGTGAAAACATCAAATCGCTCGGTCTTGACCTTCACATTATAGGTCATATTCAGCGTAACAAAGCAAAAGAAGCTGTTATGATTGCCGGAATGGTTGAGTCGATTGACAAAATCGATACTCTCCGTGAGATATCGAAGCACGCTGTTAATCAAGATAAAACAATCGATTATCTGATAGAGATAAATTCCTCAGGTGAACCGCAGAAATATGGTATAAATCCTGATGATCTGTCAAAATTTTATGATATGATCGCGAATGCCGATTTGCCGGGACTCAGACTTCGAGGACTGATGACTGTCGGACCTCTAACTGACGATAAAGATGCGATAAGAGAGGCATTCAGACATACAAAAGTGCTTTTTGATAAAATGAGCTCTCAGTTAAAAAGTGATAGTTTTGATCTGCTCTCTATGGGAATGAGCGGGGATTATGATATTGCTATCATGGAGGGCAGCACGCAGGTTAGGGTTGGTTCCGCTATTTTCGGGAATAGGAGTTATCTGTGAAGCTGATATTTGTTGCTGTTTTATTGGCAGGAGTTTCTACCACACTGAACGCAAATAGTGTTGAGCAACAGCTTGTTGTTTCTGATAACTATAATTATTTAACAGACTCGTCTATCGTAAAAACAAACCTTACAGATGATAAATCAGCACTTGATAACAGTACCGAAAAAGATAAGAAAGCGGATTTAATGAAAGATATAAAGTCGTTAAATGCAGAAGAGAACCTCTTAAGGCGTGCCGAGATAATATTTTTTGGTTCGCTGACTTTTGTTTCTTTCTTCGGATGGCTGTTTTTTTCAACATATAATACCGTACTTTATGGAGATACTTTTGGTACACTGAAAAGATATCAGTTTTTTTCGTTGTATCTTGGTTGTGCGGTTGTTTCATTTTCGGTTTCTATAAGTGATCTATTTATCAGATTACAGAAAAAAAACGGATTTAACAAAAAGGTAATATTCTTTTAAAATAGGGATACCATTCTAAATAAAACAGAGGATAATATTGATAAAAAAATATGCTTTCATAATAAGAACAGAACAAGCCGGTAAAAGGTTAGACGTTGCGATAGCGGAGCTATCTTCATTAAGCCGTTCAGGGATAAAAACGCATATAAACGAGCTGCTGATTGACGGAAAAAGCGGCAAAATATCTTATAAGTGCCGCGGTGGAGAGAGGGTCTCTTTTAGTTATCTTCAGGAGGATACCGAGATTTTACCCGAGGACATCAAACTTGATGTCGTTTACGAAGATGATAATTATCTCGTTGTCAATAAACCTACGGGAATGGTCATTCACCCGGCAAAAGGGCATTACACCGGAACACTTGTTAACGCACTTATGTGGAGATATAAAGATCTTCCGAATAGCGGTTCTGCGAGGCCGGGTATTGTTCATCGTCTTGATAAGGATACCTCCGGGCTCGTCCTTGTTGCTAAGAATGATAAATCACATCAGTATCTGACATCACTTTTTAGAAACCGAAAGATTACTAAAAAATATAAGGCAATTGTAAAGGGTAGTTTTGTACCTTTTATTCAACGGATAGATAATTTTATTGGCAGAGATCCCGCTAACCGGAAAAAAATGGCAGTTGTTAGAAATCCTCTAAAAGGTAAAAGAAGTATAACTTATTTCAGAAACATAAAATTTTATGATAAGTATTCATTTATAGATGTTTTACTTAAGACTGGAAGAACTCATCAGATTAGGGTTCACGCTTCAAATGCCGGATATCCTGTTTTAGGAGATCCGATCTATTCGAGAAAAGATGCTCTATTTCAGAATATTCCACTCTGCCTTGTTGCGTACAGGATAACTTTTTTTGATAAATTCAGCGGTAAAAATTTAACATTCAGAATCGGTTTGCCTGAACATTTTTATGATTTTTTGAAACACATAAAATCAACAAAAAAGACAATCAGGCCTTAATACGATTTGTATTGACAAATAGTTTTATTTTTAATAATAATTTTCTTAATTGTTTTCTAATAGGGTATGGGTTTGAGTTATATTTACAGTTCATTTGAAAATAAGAAGCAAGCAAAGTTTAAAGATAAAAAGATTGTGAAATTTTTTTTATTCATATCAGTATTGCTGTTGATTATTTCTGTAATATTTTTCTTTACTGTAAGTATCCGCACGTACTTAATAAGGAAGAAAAATAAAACTCTTGTTGAAAATAGTTATGCCTCTCTGTATAAAGAAAAGAATTATACTGAACTTGTAGAAAAAATGGATTCAGAGTTAAAAAGTAATCCTGTCAATATTGAATATTTGATTTACAGGGGATATTCTTACTTTCATCTTGCTGAGGGGGAGAGTGATTTTAGTAAAAGTAAGGTTTTTTATAGCCTTTCACTGATTGATTTGAGAAGGTCTGTAGCCCTCGGAGCTCCCGGAGTATCACATAAAAATATATACTACTGTATTGGAAAAATATATTTTTACCTTGGCCGTACATATTATAATCAATCCATAGATTATCTTAACAGAGCTATGGTCGCTGGTTATGAGAAGATTGATCTTTTTTATACAATATCTGTTGTTTATTCTTATCTTGGCAGATACAAGGATGCAATAGGCATCTTGGATAAGGCATTAACAATAAATAAAAATGGTATAATTTATTATACAATCGGAAGTTACTACTATAAGATGGGAAATTACGAAAAGTCCGCTTCATACTTAAAAGAGGCTTTAAAAATAGCGGAAACAGACAAAATAAAGGAGTCTTCTTTGTTTTCTCTTGGAATGGTGTACTTTGACCAAGGAGATTATAATACCTCGTTAAATTACTTTGACGCGGTTATTAAAATAAATGAGAATAATGCACAGGCTTATTTTCAAAGGGGTGAAATATATTTTAACCTAAAAGATCAGGTAAAAGCCCGATCAGAATGGAGAAAAACGCTTGAAATAGACCCGAGTCATATAATGGCAAGGAATAGAATATAATTTAATTTAAAAATTGAGGTGTGCTGAATGGGTAAGATATCTGATATGTTTTCACTTGATCTTGGAATAGATCTTGGTACGGCTAATACGCTTGTACATGTTAAGGGAAGGGGAATTGTATTGTCTGAACCGTCTGTTGTTGCTGTTAAAAGGGGAACTAAAGAGGTAATCGCTGTTGGACAGGAAGCAAAAAGAATGCTCGGACGAACACATAGAGATATCATTGCTATCAGACCATTAAGAGATGGTGTTATAGCAGATTTTGAAACTACAGAAAAGATGATTAAGCATTTTATAGAAAAAGTTTCTCCTAAAAGTATTTTTAAAGCAAAACCAAGGGTTGTTGTCGGTATCCCGTCATGTATTACAGAGGTTGAGCGGCGCGCTGTTAAAGAGTCCTGTGAGCAAGCCGGAGCCAAAGAGATATTCCTTATCGAAGAGTCCATGGCAGCGGCTATCGGTGCTAACATTCCTATAAACGAACCTGCCGGTAACATGATATGTGACATCGGTGGGGGGACTACTGAGATTTCAGTTATTTCGCTTGGTGGAATGGTTATATCAAACGCTATAAGGATTGGCGGTGATGAATTTGATGAAGCTATTTTAAAACACGTTAAACTTGTTCATAATCTTATAATCGGTGAGGCTACAGCCGAAGATGTAAAAATAAAAATCGGTAACGCTTATCCTGACGGTGATGTTAAGAGAATTGAGATTCGAGGTAGAGATGCGATAAGCGGGTTGCCTAAGATACAGGAAGTAGATTCTGTTGAGATAAGAGAGGCTCTACAGGAACCTATAAATATAATTATTGAAGAGATTAAGAAAACTCTGGATCAGACCCCACCGGAACTTGCTGCTGATATAGTTGAACGCGGAATTGTTTTGACCGGTGGCGGTGCACTCCTCAGCGGGTTACCAAAACTCATCTCGTCACAGACAGGGGTACCTGTAATTATAGCGGAGAATCCACTGTTATGTGTAGCGCTTGGTGCCGGAAAATTCCTTGAGACGATAAAGAAGTAGTATGTCAGCATTTGCAGGATTTATATACAAAAAGAAACGGGGTTTAATCGCAATAATACTCATATTAACCTCTTTATCTATGGTAGTCATGAGTGATAAACGTGGAATTATATCGTTCAAGAATATAGGTAATTCATTTGTTTTTCCGTTTCAGTTCTTGTTTAACAGTCTTGGAAAAGGTGTTTACAGCACAGTTAATTCTGTTACAGAGATAAACAAGGTAAAAGATGAATTGAGTCTTGCTCAGAAGGAATTGGAACAGTACAGAAAAATAATGATAGATTTTAATGTGATGATGAATGAAAATAAATCACTTCGTGAAAAACTTGATCTTGTTAATACTATGCAGTATGAATCGGTTACAGCAGAGGTAATCGGGCATGATTCCAAAAATTATTTTGATATGCTAATTATCAATAAAGGTTCATCTGCCGGAGTATCGGAAAATATGCCTGCCATAAGCTATAACAATGGTAAGAAAGTAATAATTGGCAAAATTATCGAAGTAACTCCATTCAGCTCAAAAATCATGACTTTAAATAATAATAATCTCCACATCGGTGCGGTTTTGTCTAAGGATAATATCCATACTCTCGTAACGGGGGATAATCTTTTTTATGGATACGCAAGACTCTTTTACCTTCCTAAAGATGTTAAACTAAACAAAAATGAACCTATAACTGTTTACACCTCAGGAGATTCACTTTTTTACCCTAAAGGAATAGAAATTGGTACGCTAACGGAGATAAATGAGTCAAAAAGATATGAAAATTACAATGAGGGTGTTATTAAAACTTCTGTTGAACTATCTAAAATAGATTATGTTCTCATATTAAAAATCAGTCCGGATCAGCAAAATATGAAATTAATGGAGAATCCATTTTGATAAAGAATATTATACTAGATTTTTTAGCTATTGTAGCTGTGGTTGTTCTTTATACAACAAAGTATGTAAGCCTTCCGATATATGAAGTAAAACCAGATATTGCATTAATATTAACGGTTTTTATTGGAGTTTTTGGAGGAAGATATAACTCATTATTCTTTGGATTTGCATGCGGACTCGCCATTGATTTTGTTGATACAGCATCTCCATTGGGATTTAATGCGCTAATTTATACAATTATAGGGTATTTATCGATACTTCCTAACAAATTATTTCAAATAGAATCTTCGTTACTGGGCGCTTTAATTATTCTGTTTTTTTTCTTTATAAAATCTGTTCTTTTTCTGATATTTGGATACATGTTTCTTGATATTAATTATTTAATTAAATATTTTAATTCTAAATTCGGGATTGAATTGATATACACTTTAGTCGTAAGTATAATAATATTCTTAATCTTCCATAAAATTTATAAATTCTTTGAGAGTTCAAAAAAACATGTTCAATGATAGATCCGGAAATAATACAGAAGTACAGGATAAAATAATAATTATCATGGCTGTTGCAGCTGTTATCTTTATCTCTTTGATAATTAGAATTGGTTATCTGCAGATTTTTAAAAATAATAATCTAAGTGCAAAATCACAAAGAATTAGAGAGAAAATTATCAGGATAAATCCCATAAGAGGTCGGATTTTAACAAATGACAGTCAGATTGTTGCTAATAATATCAAGAACTATAATGTTTACATTTATCCCAAATCATTATCCAAAAATCTTGATATGAGACAGAAAAGTCTGATTTATTTAGGGCGTGTTCTTAATTACCAATATACAGATATTGAATATATGATATCAAACACTAAGATGGTTGATGATAAGATACTTATAGCAGAGAATGTTTCATTTGATACTTTTATAAAAATAACCGAGAACTCAGAATCAATGCCGGGCATAGAAGCTGAAGAGAGAACTATAAGGAACTATCCGTTCAAAAATAGGATGAGTCATGTTTTAGGTCAGATTGGAGCTATCAACGAAAATGAATATAAAAAATTTAAGGATCAGGGGTATAAAAGGAATGACTGGATAGGCAAAACCGGAATCGAAGGCAGTTACGAAAAAGAACTGAAGGGAGAAGAGGGGCATAAAGTTTATTCGGTAGATGCTACACGTAATATGAGCAGTATTATTCTTGAAAGGAGCAAAGAGCCTATTCCCGGGTACGAAGTTGAACTATCTATTAATTTTGAGCTCCAGAAAGCTGCTGAGGATATATTGGCAGACAGAACCGGCGGAATGGTTGTTATGAAACCTGCTACCGGTGAGGTGCTTGCCATGGCGAGTTTTCCCAATTATGATCCCAATATATATATATTGTCCAATGACGCTAATTATGAAGCAAAAAAGAAACTTGATCTTGATACCAAAGGTACGCCCCTTCGGAATAGAACTATCCAGGCTGAGTACCCGCCAGGATCAACATTTAAAATGGTTCCTGCATTTGCTATTCTTGAAGAGAATATTGTTCCTCTGAGTAAAACTTATTTTTGTAACGGTTCCTACCGGTTAAATAATGAAAGATTTGGATGCTGGTCTGTTCACGGATCAGAAAATCTTTATGATGCAATTACTAACTCCTGCGACGTTTATTTTTATAATACCAGTTTACTAATCACTATAGAGAGGATCAGTCAATACGCAAACA
>JBFZEO010000239.1:0-4202 GCA_041306845.1 Spirochaetota bacterium | reverse complement strand
GACTCAATTTTATTTCTTATTGTCATATCAACCAATCCCGGGCATTATGACATAATTTTAATTATATTTAAATTAAGAATGTAAAAAAAGTCTCATAAACCGCATTTTAACCGTTTTATCTAAAACAAACGGCAGGCTATGCCGATAATGTAACGATATTTCATATCTGTCCGGAGTTGTGAATGCATAGCAATAAAATAAAATTTAAAAATATTTCCGATAACTTTGACATCTCACTTAGAGGCGTACGCGTGTTAGACACAGATAAGAGGATAATTTTTGTGAATAAAACATACCTCGAAATGACAAAAAGCAGAAGTTACAAAGAGATAATCGGGAAGAAATGCTATGAAAACATGATATCCGGCTGTAGTGCAGACAAAGTTTGTGACGGTAAAATGCGTAAAGTAAAACTTGTAAAACTAAAAATCGGATATAACGAAGTCCCGGCACTCATTTCCCTCGAAAAGCTCTTCTCCGACGATGGTAAAAGCTATCTCACTGTAGAATCAATAGTTACATTTGACATGCTATCCAGTTACGAAAAGAATAACATGGAACGCTCAAAACTGATATATGAAACATTAAACAATACAGATAAAACAATTTTCCTTGTCAATAAAAAGGGTGAAATCATATTCCGCAACAGAGGAATGCTGAAATTCCTAACTGACAACGAAATAAAGACCGCCGGGAAAGTCATCGACACCATGATTGCTATCACCGATAAATTCAATAACAAGGAAAAGATTGGTCAAAAAGTTAAAGATTATTTCGGTGACATCATATCCGGTAAAAAAAGTTCATTTAAAATTGGTTTTACATACAACAAGAATGAGGAGAAAAGATTTTTCTTCATAAAAACAAATGCAATTTACTCTTTCGGAAAGAGATATATCTATGTCGAACTGCGAGATGAACTCGACAAAAGAAAGAAACCGGGGATACCGGAAAAGGAACCAGTTCATCACAAGTCTCATAAAAACTCTGAATTTAATAATGAACTGGTAAATTTTGTGGATACAAACTATCATAAAGCAATCGATAACATAAGAGAAAAGTTAAATAAGACAAAAAAATCCAATCCTACAGACTCAAAAAAGATAGAGAGCGAACTAAAAATTATAGAAAATTTATTCAATCTTATAAAACCGGATATCCATTCTAAAGCAAACCAAACCGGGAGTGGCGATGTCGGTAAAGTAATAGAGGATCTCAAAATAATCCACGCAGA
The DNA here is from genome assembly GCA_041306845.1 of Spirochaetota bacterium. Classification (GTDB taxonomy): domain Bacteria; phylum Spirochaetota; class GWE2-31-10; order GWE2-31-10; family GWE2-31-10; genus JBFZEO01. The sequence continues at coordinate 2,968 of JBFZEO010000239.1, read as the reverse complement.
TAAGCTATCAGCATCAGATATTGATATTGTCTGCGATGCTCTCCCTGTTTTAGATGTAAACAGCGAGGTTTTGTATGTTATCTTCGATAAGATACTTCAGATATCGATGAAAACTACCGGTAAATATAAAAAAGGTTTCATAAAGATTCTCACAACACGAGATGAAAACACAGATCTGATTATTTTCGAGGACAACGGGATAGGACTCGATCCGGCTTTATCGCCAGAGATGCTTAAAGAATCGGAAAAACTAATGAATTTTGCCGCCGGATGCCGCGGAATAGAGCTTCTGATTAATTCCGATAAAAACAAAGGATCAAAATTTATGTTAAGACTAAAAAATTCCGAAGTAAATTAAGAGCTTCTTCTTATATGAGTCCAAACCAAAATTCTCTCTATACTTTTAGAAAACTTTGTTATATAATTTTTTAACATGTCAATCAAAAATGTTTTAACCACAAAGGAGTCAGCATCATGAAACTTACGAGTCTCTTGAATAAGGAACTGATAAAATTTAATTATGACATACACGATAAAGATGATGCAATATCGATGCTCGTAAACGATATATGCAAAGAATATAAATTTGAACTCGATAAATCAGAAGTTATTAAGTCTGTTTATGAACGGGAGTCGCTCGGAGGAACTGTTTTTGAGACAGGGATATCCATTCCGCATGCAAGACTGGAAAACTTCAACGATATAATCATCGCTGTCTGCGTTCCGAACTCCCCGGTGAGGATAGAGAACATAGATGTTAAGATGTTTGTTCTGATATTAACATCAAAGGCTTCTTCAAAAACATATCTCCAGGCACTCTCTGCATTTGCAAGGGTTTCGCAAAATAAAGATCTTTTTAACAAACTTGTTTCCATTAACTCAAAACACAACTCTGCCCCATCTGAATTTATAGATTGTCTTTCAGAAATAAAAATAAGAGAGTCTCTAACTATAGAAGACATCATGACAACTCAGGTAAAATCGGTATCTCCGGGTACAACCCTTAAAGAACTTGCCGATCTTTTCTATAAAAACAACATAAGTTATTCACCGGTTATAGACGATTTGGGCAACTTTATAGGCGAAGTAACCCCGATAGAGCTCATCAGAGTCGGGATTCCCAACTATGCTATGCTTGTCGGCAATCTCAAGTTTCTGGCAACATTTGAACCGTTTGAGGAGCTTCTAAAGAATGAGGATAAGATAACAGTAAGGGACATCATGACCAAACCATCATTAAAACTCGAGAAAGACTCCTCGATAATCGAAGCCTCTCTCGAATTAACTCAAAACAATAAAAGGCACCTGCCTGTTGTAGAAAACAATAAAATAATCGGAATAGTCAGCTTTATGGATGTTCTGAAAAAAGTTATAAGGAGCTAAAATTGTCGGGAGCAATGATTTTTTCAATAGTTATTTTTGGTCTTGTTTACATAGTTATTTCAACGGACATATTTAATAAAACTGTTGCCGTACTCATTGGCAGCGTTATCTTCATATTCTCCGGAATACTCTCAGAAATCAAAGCCTTTCATAACATTGACTGGAATGTTATCTTTATGCTTATAAGCATGATGATAATCGTCGGCATCATAAAAAGAACGGGCCTTTTCCAATATGTAGCAATTAAAGCCGCCAAATTTGCAAAAGGGAATCCGGTTACGATCATAGTTTTGCTCTCTATAATTACGGCATCTTTTTCGGCAATCCTCGATAACGTAACAACAATAATGATTATAGTTCCGGTAAGTATACTTATTGCTGTCGAACTTGGGGTCAACCCGATCCCTTTTGTCATAGCAGAGGCAATCTCTTCAAATATCGGTGGAACGGCAACTTTGATAGGTGACCCGCCAAATATAATGATAGGAAGTGCTGCCGGATTAACTTTCAACGATTTCCTGATAAATCTTTCCCCTGCGATCATTATTATCATGACACTCATATCATTCATAATGTATGTTTACTTCAAAAAAAAGATCGAAGTTACCAACGAGCGTAAAGCCCGCATCATGGAGTTTAATGAGAACCGTTCAATAACAGATTATCCTTTACTTATAAAATCTTTAATTATTCTGGGATTGGTTATAGCCGGTTTCCTTACTCACAACCTATTCCATGTCGAACCAGCAACGATCTCTCTCGGAGGTGCGTCTATTCTCATGCTCCTTGTCGGTAAAAAGGAGGTCGACAAGTTTTTCCATGAGGTTGAATGGGAAACTATCTTCTTTTTCATCGGTCTTTTTATAATGGTCGGTGCTCTCGTGGAAACCGGAGCTATCAAGATGCTCGCAACCTGGCTGTTAAAAATCACCAATAACGATATCAAAATAACGTCGATTATGATGGTGTGGATCTCAGGCATCTTCTCCGCTTTTGTAGACAATATCCCATATGTGGCAACGATGATCCCATTGGTACAGGACATAAGCGATAAACTCGGCAAAGAAGCTGTCATGCCTATCTGGTGGGCGCTCTCTCTTGGTGCGTGTCTCGGCGGGAATGGAACTCTCGTCGGAGCATCGGCAAACGTCGTCAGCGCAGGATTATGCAGCAAGTCCGGATATAAATTATCGTTCCTTGAATTCACAAAATACGGTTTAATTGTGACATTTATCTCCCTTTCTATATCAACGGTCTATATCTACGTCAGATATCTGTTGTAGAAATATTATAAACCTTTAAAAGTAAAAAATTATATGTTATATAATCTGTATTCTGCAATACAGATTATATATTATTTAAATAACCAGTAAAGGTCGCCATGATATTTTCTTCCTATCAATTTATATTTGTTTTTCTACCGCTGACATTCGCACTCTACTTCATATTGTGCCGATGCAAGTTGAACACTCTCGCAAAATACTCACTCGTCGCAGCCTCATTTATTTTTTATGCTTACGGATGCCTGTACTTCCTCCCTTTCTTTATCGGGAGCGTACTCTTTAACTACATGATAGGACAAACT
>JBFZEO010000237.1:0-4617 GCA_041306845.1 Spirochaetota bacterium | reverse complement strand
ACAATACCAGCCCGATACCTTGTATCAATACTGATGACGCACAGACGGGTAATTTCAAAATCACAATTATCAGGATAATATTTTATGACTATTAAACAAATATTTGAAAATAAAGATAGTTTTATGGATCTATTGTTATTAGGCGATGAACAGGAAAATATGATTAAAAAATATCTCTATACAGGAGACTTGTTTGCATTATATGATAATGACTTAAAAACCGTTCTGGTAGTTAAGAAAGAAGATAATGATACTTATGAGATTAAAAACTTAGCAACATTTGAGAAATATCAGAGCAATGGTTACGGATCGCTCATGTTAAAATATATTATTGGTAAATATAAAAATAAATGCAAAAAACTATTGTTGGGTACAGGAGACAGTAGTAGAATACTGTCATTTTATAATAAGATAGGGTTTACCTATTCTCACACGATAAAAAACTTTTTCACAGATAATTACGATCATGAAATGTTTGAAGACGGGAAACAATTGATCGATATGATATATCTAAAATATGATTATTAAGAATGGATTGTACTTCACAAAACGCCTATAGGTTCCAAGAGTGAACTAAGCCAAGGCTTCGTATATGCGTTAAACGTTATCTGACAGAGAGATTTATATGAGACTTTTTACAGCAATTGATATTCCTTTTGAACAAAAGAAAATGATATGCGATGTTTCCGGTGCGATACATAATACTCTGAGTCAGGGAAGAATGGTTAGTTCCGAGAATTATCATATTACACTTGAATTTTTGGGTGATGTTACCGCTGAAAGCATTAAGATGATTGAAAAGATTCTCTCGGATACTGCCGGAAAGTTAAGCCGATTTGATTTGAGTCTGGACGGTTCGGGCAAATTTAGATCGGCTAACGGTGATATTGTTTATCTTAAAGTCGTTGATCGTGAAGATAAACTTGCCCCAATTGTTTATGAGCAGAGAAAAATTCTTCTGCAGAATGGGTTTAAAACTGATAACCGGAAATATGTTCCCCATGTTACACTATATCGGGATGCCGCCGGGTTCGTTCCGGAGACGTTTTCATTCGGCAGGATCGATTTTTCAGTCTGCGGTCTCTCTCTGTTTGAAAGCTGTTTTACCGGGAATGGGGGTATTTACAGGGAGTTGTACAAAGCCTCATTAACATAATGAATCAGCGATAATCCTTTCGAGTCAGCCGTAGTCCTTTATGTTTTCCAAACATATTAAGTTTGCTTTGTTAAATATATCCACGATGGCGTTCTTGTCGTCTGCTCCGTGTTCCACTATCAGCATTCCGTTTTTGTTAAGGATTGAACAGCTCTTAGCAGCGATCTCTCTGTAAAAATCGAGTCCGTCGGTTCCTCCGTCAAGTGAAATTCTCGGATCGCTCACCACCCTCGATGCGAGTATTTCATCGACAACCGAACTTCTTATATACGGCGGATTTGAGATGATGATGTCGTATTTTTTAGCAGGATTAAAATCAAAAAGAGATATGTTGATGAGATTTATATTTGTGACTTTATATTTTTCTATATTCTTTTTTGCGACAGAGAGAGCCTCTTTGCTTATGTCAATGGAGTCTACGGCAACGCAGCAGTTAAGAGCGATGGGAATGGATATCGCCCCGCTGCCGGTACCGATGTCGAGTACAGTTTTATATTTGTTTTTATTTATCGCGGCGATTGCTGTTTCCACAAGCAGCTCCGTTTCCGGCCGTGGAATGAGGACGTTTTCATTCACATCAAGAGTCAGGTTATAAAAATCTTTAGTCTCGATGATAGCTGCTGCCGATTCACCGGCTAATCTCCGTCTGATATAGTTATCGAGCGTATCCAACTGGCAGCTGTTGAGCTCCAGATCGTATCCCTTGACAAAATAAGAGTTGGTGTCTATCCCGGCTGCTGCGCATACAAAAATCCTGGCTTCGATGATGGGGTTTTCTATGTGACTCGTATTTTCCAGCTTTTTGCTGTATTTAAATGTTGTTTCGTTAAGATTCATAAGGCATTATATCATTAATTACATTAAAAACAATCCTGCTTAAACTTTCAAGTTTATATGGCTTGGGAATAAAACACTTCGCACCCTCATTAAGACATTTACGGATCTCATCGTTTACCTCAACTCCGGAGGTAAATATAACTTTGATACCGCTGAATTTGTTTTTTAACTGCCGGAAAACATCTGTTCCGAGCAGTTTTGGCATTTGATTATCGAGAATGACAACATCTATGCTTGTTTTGTCTTTTTCATATTTTAAAAGAGCATCTTCACCATCTACGGCCTCAATTACATTGTACCCGGACATTTTTAACATTCTCGTGAGAATTCGCCTTATAGGCTCTTCATCGTCGCAAACCAGAACAGTTCCGGTTCCCATCGAAAGTTTGTTTGATGGAGTCGCAGACGGTTTTTCGGAAGCTGTTTGAGATGCCGGCAGGTAGATTTTGAATGTTGTTCCTGCACCCACTGTTGAATCAATGTCTATAAATCCGTTATGTTGTGTTATGATATTATAAACCATCGAGAGTCCGAGTCCGGTTCCCTGTTCCTTCTTTTTTGTTGTAAAAAACGGGTCAAAAATTTTTTGTATGTTATTCTCCGGGATTCCTATTCCTGTATCGGAAATCGACATCATATAATATTTTGTGTTGATGTCGACTGTATATAGTCTATAGAGTTTATTTTCTTTGGAGACATCTTCTATAGAGAATGTGAGTGTTCCGCCGTATTTACTCTCATCCCCACGCATTATGGTCATAGCATGAGATGCATTTATTGCAAGATTTAGAAGTACCTGTTCTATCTGTGATGAGTCTGACGATATAATCGGTTCAATATCCGGAAGTTGTGTGACGATATTGATTGATTTATGAAATGTTGATTGGCAAATTTTGGCAATTCTTGTTATACATTCGTTGAGATTTGTTGGAAGCAGTTTGAATTCCTGTTTACGAGAGATACTTAAAAGTTGTTTGACTATACCGGCAGCCCTTTCAACTGATTGCTCTATGGTTTCGAGACCGGTTAATATATTATCCTGAGTTTCTCCCTTAAAATCGTCGGTCTCAAGTCTGAGAAGTGTTGTAGCTCCCGATATGCCGCCAAGAATGTTATTAAAGTCGTGTGCAAGTCCGGCTGCGAGTGTTCCTACTGTTTCTAGTTTCTGCATTCTTTTTATCTGTTCGTCCCGGATATAGATCTCTGTTTTGTCATCGATTCTTATTACGATGCCTTTGTTATCTTCGCTTATCAGAGGCGAGATAACGATATCAAGTATTTTTCCCTCTCTGTCAGTAATGTTAGTTATCTCTTTGACTTTTCCCGAAGACAGAACATCAAGCATAGCATTTTTAAAAGGATTAAAGAAATCGGTAGTTTCAAACAAGTTTCTATTTATAAGCTGATGATTTTTATGGGTGAATATTGTCAGAGCCGGTTCATTGTAAATTGTAATACTAAAATTATCATCAGTTACGATTATACCGGATGGGATCGATTTAATGATGTTCTGCAGATAGGTTTTCATCTCTTTATTATGTTTAGTGTTTATATCGAGTAGCAGTAGATCTCTATAACCTCTCAGACCGGCTGTTACTGTAGTGAATAGTTTCTGCGAAGTCAAATCTGTTTTTTCTTTGTAGTCGTTTATGTCGTATTGGGCAATGATCTCCCTTTCCGGAGCCTGCCCAGATTGCCCTGTTCTAAGAATTATTCGAACATAAGAGTTTTTTATTTCATTTCTTATAAATTTAACTATTTCAAGGCCGGTATTATCATCCTCCATAACAACGTCGAGTAAAATTACAGCAACGTCAGGATTCTCTTGAATGAGCTGTTTAGTCTCCTCACCGGAGTAAGCGCTCAAAAAGTCGAGCCTCTTTCCGTCGAACTGAACTCCTTTCAGTACCATCCTTGTTACTGCATGAACCTCTTTTTCATCATCGGCTATAATTATTTTCCAAGACTCTGACTTATCTTGTTCAGGACAGGAACCATAATTTGCACTTTCATTAACATTCTCATAATTCAAGAAAACTACCCTCAAATTTATTATTATGCATTAAATCTAACTTAATTATAATACAAATATCAGAATAATAAAACTTATACGACCGAGCCTCTTACAAAAATACTTTTTTTCTATAGAATCTTTGCATGAGGTTTCCCTGGCTGCACGGGCTCGACATTTTGCTTCGCAAAACGACTTCGTCGCCCCTGGTCGCTCTGGGTTCAGAGCTGCTCGGGTATGCTGCCCTACCTTGTTCGTCGGGTGCCTTGAACAGCAATCGAAGATTGCGACCAGCCAGGACGCATGACGAGCAACAATGTTATTTTGGTACTCCAAAATAACAGCGTAGCGACGTGACCAGTCTATAATGCGATTATGTCGCATTATGGCGTACTAAAAATCAAGTAATCTTGATTATTGCAAGAACCTCGACCTAATTCTTTCTATCATAAAATACCCGATAATTGTTCAATTGTCATGGGGAGAGTTATTGTGAATTCAACTCCCTCTCCTGTATCGCTGTTGCATGAAATCCTTCCCCCAAGTTTTTGTGCAACAAGATTGTAAACTATATTCATTCCGAGTCCAGATCCGCCTGATCCCCTTTTTGTTG
>JBFZEO010000235.1:0-3570 GCA_041306845.1 Spirochaetota bacterium | reverse complement strand
ACAGGCTATCATCCAGAACAGTTTTAATGAAGTTGCTTAATTAAACTGTATAATTTTGGTTTTACATGACCGGTCAAGAATGATCGGTCATTTTTGCATAAAAGGAGGCTATGTATATGTTTTGTAGAAACTGCGGAAAACAGCTTGATGAAAAGGCAGCAGTCTGTACAGACTGCGGGGTAAAAGTAGGAACAGGCAACAAATTCTGTAACAATTGCGGCAAAGCAACCGATGAAAAAGCTTATGTTTGCGTAAGCTGCGGTATAAAATTGAGTCAGGATTCAGAATCGGGCAAAACTAAAATTGTCTACATAACGCCTGACGGCAAAAGACAAATCAACTGGATCGTCGCAATGATAATATCTTTTTTCTTCGGATATCTCGGAGTTGACAGATTTATGATGGGACAAGTCGGAATAGGCATCCTTAAACTTGTAACATGCGGCGGATGTGGTGTCTGGAGTCTTGTTGACTTTATCCTGATAGTAACAAAATATAAATTTAAAGATGTTGAATGGGTGGAATAATTGCAATTCGTTTCCCATAAAGATCTTAGATTTATCTTATTTAATCGTTATATAACAATAATTTATATCCTGCCGTTCCTGGCGGGATATATTTTATACTACCTCCATTCCGGTTATACAGTCTGCCCATTCGCCAACCTCACCGGACTCCCCTGCCCCGCCTGCGGTCTGACGCGCTCTTTTGGGGAACTCTCCCACCTCCATTTCAGAGAGGCAATCACTTACAATCCCTTCGTCTTTCCGGCGGCAGTGCTCCTTCTGGTGCTTATCGTTTTCAGGTTTTTTCCGGTGAGAATGAGACTCCGGTTCTACAAATTATTATTGCGTAACCTAAAACTATTAAACATCCTTTTTACCATATGCATACTAATCTTCGTAATATACGGAGTTCTAAGAATAGCAGATCACTTTTTCAATTTTATAAACTTTAGAGAGATCGTGCCTCAACGGACACTTTTAAATTTGCTGAAAAATATGTTTTTATAGCTCAGATTTCATACCATTCCACAGAACAAAGAGCGGCTCTTTTTCACTCCTCACCAAATAACAACTTGACTTTACAACCTTATTTTAATATAGTTTTTGTACCTTGTAAAAGGGTAAGAAAAATATTGGAGATTTAGTGTAATGAAAACAATCATCGTTGGAGCCGGACTCGGCGGACTTATATACGGTATATTATTAAAAAAAGCGCGGCCTCAGGATGAAGTCGTGATATATGATCTGAACAAAATCCCCGGAGGATTCTGTACAGCTTTTAAAAAAGCATCAGTTTATGAGGGAGAAAAAGTTGTTTATACTGTAAATATCCCGCTCATAACAAGCGACTTTGAACCCGGTCATCCGCTTGCGGAGTTCCTTGACTATCTCGGTGTTAAAAACATCAAGTGGAGAGTTGTTGATAATCTTTTTGAATATTATCCTCTCGCCGGCAAACCGTTTGTACTCAAAAGGGACAAACAGCTTGATATACTCAATCTGACTGACGATCCGCAGGAAAAGAAAAATATCGAAAGACTTTTTGCCGATATGAAAAAACTTTATAACGATGTGATGAACCACGTTAAACTCAATCCCGATCCGCTCACAGCAGTCAAGATGCTCATGGCTGTTCCGGGTTCACTCATGATGCTTGCCAACGACACAACTTACCTCAAGCTGCTGCAGAAATATAAAATAAAAAATGAGATTATCAATGAGATCCTCTGCTGTGCCGAGGCGTTCATGGGGATCGAAGCCGATGCTGTATCCGCACTCGGTGAGCTTGTCATGATCCAGAGTTTCCTGGAGAATACATCTTTGCAGCCCGATCACGGTTACTCTTTCCAGTCACTGAGCGACAACATAGCAGATAGATTTACAGAACTGGGCGGTGTCCTTAAACTCGGTCAGAAAGTTGATGAAATAATAATTGAAGATAAAAAGGCAAAAGGGATTAAGGCGGGCGGCGAGGTTGTTGAGGCAGACTATGTAGTTCTCTCAACCGCTCAGGACGCACTCAGGCCGCTCTTTGCTCCTCATAAAGATATCCCTGCCATAAAGAAAAGGCTCAAAGCGATGGATAAACTTCCGCCGCCTAACTCCGATTACTACTGCTACTACCTCATTGATAAAAAAGTCATAGAGGAGAAACCTGAACTTTTAAACACAGCATATCACATTTACAAACTGCCCGACAACAACGGCATAGATAACTGGAAACTCCCTATATGGGTTCCGGACGAACTAATCAATGACAAGTACTACGTTCTCACGTTGATAGTTACAGAAAAAGATCAGGCGAAAGTTGACAGCTGGATCAAATTAAGAGAGACTGATTACAAGAAATACGGCGAAGAAAAAGAAAAAATGGCAGCTAAATACCTTGAAGTACTTCAGAGTGTTGAACCAGTTTTCAAAAAACATCCTCCGTTAAAACACCTCATGACTATGAGTCCGGCATCCTACATCCCATATGGATCAAAATATCCGATATCAGGACTGGCTCAGACTCCTGATAATTTTGGGATGAAGAGAATGACCTCTATCGTTCTAAATAATCTTTTTATATCATCAGGAGCAAACTTCTCCTGCGGTGTATGGGGAGCCATTGCCGGAACATGGCAGGGATTCTGTGCCGGTTACGAGAAGATGACCGGGATTAAAATCGGTAATCATGACATTCTCTATAGTAAAGAATTGAAGAATTTGCCTTAATCTTTTTTTAATATAATAGTCAGAATTTATAAACGGTAAAGTTTGAACAAACTGTTTAGAGCTAAATAATTCTGACTATATTAGTATTTTTTTTACATGGATATATATTTTGGATAAGAACAAAGAGACACTCGATGATATAGATTTCTATCTAAGGGAAGCCATAAACACTGTAAAAGGCGGAATAGACCAGGTTTATTTCGGGATACTCGATTACCTCGAAGATAGCGAAAAATCGGTCTTTTTGGAGAGACTAAAGAAACAATCTGACTCGTTGCAGGATATTTTGTATAAAAGCGTTGTCGAAAGGGCAAGGCAGGTTAACATTCTCAACAAACAGCTGCTTGAGTTTAATGACGAGCTGAGGATATTGAGAGACAGTCTCGAGTTTAAAGTCCGCGAGAGAACTAAAGAGATCAAAAATACTCAGGAAGTTACAATATTCGCGCTCGCACGCCTTGCCGAGTCGAGAGATAAAGAGACCGGAGAACATCTAAACAGGATAAGAAACTACTCCCTGATACTTGCAAAATACCTCGGATCTGAGACAAAGTATAGCGAACATATAGATAAGAATTTCCTCCACAACATATACAACTCAAGCCCGCTGCACGATATCGGCAAAGTCGGTATAACCGATGCTATACTCCTCAAGCCCGGTAAACTGACAAGTGACGAATTTAACATGATGAAAAGACATACGATTATAGGCGGTCAGACACTTGAAGATGCGGAACGTCAATTAAAGACTGAGAACACATCGTTCCTAACTCTGTGCAAAGAAGTTGCCTATTCACACCATGAGCAATGGGACTGATCCGGTTATCCATATGGTCTGAAAGAGACA
>JBFZEO010000234.1:0-8551 GCA_041306845.1 Spirochaetota bacterium | reverse complement strand
TATTCTGTATCGTCCATAAAATCCCCCTTAATATTATTAATTACGGGAGCGTTGATTTTCGATTACAAGAAAATCTAAATATTTTTTTACCGCATATGCGGTAAACTTTGTAGAGTACCATTCTAATGAAGAAATGGGAATTTAACATGATCGCTGTGATAGCAGCTTAAAAAGACTATCGGTTTTATATCTGATTTTGGTTTTAACATGGGGCAGGTAATAGATTTTTTCCCGATGAACATCTGCTCCGTCCATTTGATTTTTTTATACACGGATTCCGGAGCAGATGTTTATTGCTGGGAGGATTTTTTATTTCTCTTTGATTAACTCTTTAACGGCGGTTCTTACATTCTCAACCTCAAACTGCGGGTCTATCTCATTGATTTTTGTTTTTAAATCTTTGAGTGTCAGAGAATCATCGATCTCTATACCGGTTATCCCGAGTTTGTTCAGTAAATCGGATTTTTTTATACCGTATGTTTCACATATTTCCTTTATGTTCATCGATCCTTTTATCAGTGACGGATCAGAGTCCGTTCCGGGGAAAGCTGGCGCTGTTTCTCCGGTGAGTCTGGAAACTAATTGTCTTACAGAGTCCTCGTTGAGCTCCGGTTTGTATTTTGCAAGGTCTTTTATTTTTGTATCTGGCGGAATGGAGTTTTTCTCAGCGCCGAGTCCGGAGTAGATATCATCGATGTTTATGGAGAATGTATCGGCGGTATCTTTCAGTGTCATAAATCCGCGTATATTTTCGGGTGAGAGTTTACCGTCGGTCGTGACAACCTCTTTTATGGAGTTCTCTTTCATTTTCCATACTCCGGTCAGATTTGCAGCTGCGACTGTTCCGGCGTAGATTAAGATGCCGATTATCCCGACAATTATCGGTTTTATAAATTTCCTCCCGATAACCGGTTTTAGGGTATCTTTGCCTGTAGGACAGACAGTTACACATTCCAGACAGGAGATACATTCTGCTGATGTGACCCTGCTGCTGCCGGCGACGTCGAGGTTTACAGGGCAGATACGTGAGCATTTACCGCACTCGATACATGTTTCCGGTTCTCTTTTTATGGCGAATGGGCTTATCTTGCGGATGATCCCGAGAAAAGCCCCGAGCGGACACAGATACTTGCAGAAAACTCTGTCGTAAAACAGTGAAAATACCAGTGATAATATGAGAATTATGAATCCTATAAGGAAGCCTTCCGATAATTCAGCCCATCCGGCAGGGAGGTGCGCGTATGCGGCAAACGGATCAAATGGTCTTATGACCATATCCGCCATTCTCCATGTAAAAAATAGTATTGCAACAAGGAGGAGATATTTGATGTATCTCAGATATCTATCGACAGCGGCCGGTATGGTAAACCGCTTTTTGAAAATAAGTTTTCCGATCTTACCGGATATCTCCTGCATCCAGCCGAGGGCACAGAGCCAGCCGCAGAAAAACCGTCCGAAAATAACGGCGAGTACAACGGATACCGCCGTCAGTATTATGTTTGAGATATAAGTTCTCTTCAGGAATTCACCGCCGGCTATAAATTTGTAGATTGTTTCTATCCCGCCGAACGGACACAGAGCGTCAACCGGCGGTGCTCCCGACGGACCGCCCCCGATTATCTGGTGGCGAAAAGCGGCAATCGTGATTATAATCAGAAATACACTTAAGATTGATACTCTTAAAATCTGAGTCTTAGATATTTTCATAATAATTTATCTCCTTAGTTTTACTGATAGAAAGTCTGCTATAGATTATATTTATCTTTATGATTTTGTCAAATTGGCGTTTTTTGGAGGAATTTATCTCCGATTTACCTAAAACAATTGAATTACTTTGGGAAAAAATGTTATAGTTTTTCGAGTTTTGTTTCTTTGAGTTTTATTTTTACGGGTGGTTTTCTATTGGAATTAATGGATGATGAAGAATTTGATATAGAGTCTGAGATTTTTCCCGGTAAACTGCCGGAACTTGATGATGATATCAGAGAGAGCCTGGTGGATACGCTGACGTCCGGAACTATTTCTCCGCTCTCCGATGCTGTGGATGTGTTCGGTGATATAGTTGACAATCTTAGTGATGGGGCGGATCGTGATGTTGTTGTTCCGGCGGATGAGAGCAGTGAGATTGTGTTTAGTGAATTTGATTCTCTTCATGGTGTCGATCTTGTCAATAAGGTAAAATTATATAATAAGGTTTTTCTCGATATGCTCTCCTATTACAAGGGGATTTTCCCGGAGAGGTTTGCCGGTACATATAAAATTTATATGGAAAAGTTTGAACAGTTAAAAGATGCCGATGTGAACGATACCGTTGTTAGCAGTGATATTTGTTCCGGTATTATAGATTTGATTAAAAGGTATCATTACGAGGCTGTGCGTTTTTTGAATGAGGCGACAGTCAGGATCATCGAGAATTCCGCTAGGAAACAGCTGAACGAACTTTCTGACAGGAAAAATGCCGTTTCTGTTATCGAAGCGGAACTCGATGATTTTGTTGATCTTTAGGACACTTCTAAAAACCTCATTCGGTGTTTTATTTTGTCCTTTTTTGCCCTTACTTCGTCACTAAAACAGTTATATAAACAAATTATATTTCTGTTTTATGGCTGGTCATTTCGCTTCGCTACATTGCTCGCCCATGCAGCCAGCTTCTTGTAAGGACAAAAAATCACTTCATTAGAAATCCAAAGCAGGTTTTTAGAGGTGCCCTTTAGTCGCTCCGTCTGCCGCCTATGAGTCCGAGTCTTATCATGTAGTAAAGCACTGTTGTAACGGAAGATGCAGCTGCTGCAACATAAGTCATCGCTGCACTGTCGAGTACAGCATTCACACCGCGCCTGTCCCGTTCGTTAATTATCCCGTACTGCACGAGGAGTCTTTTTGCTCTGTTGGATGCGTCAAATTCTACCGGTAGAGTGATAATCTGGAAGATTACAACGATAGAAAAAAGGATTAATCCGAATTTTGCAAGGGGTAGTATGCTCATGATAAATCCCGCAGTTAGTATAATCAAACCGAGATTGCTTACGATGGATGCCGATTTTGCGAGTCCGAGCCACATTCTCATGAGTGTCATGCCTGTGTGGTGCTGGATTGCGTGTCCGGCTTCGTGGGCTGCGACTCCGAGTGCCGACAGAGATGATGAGTTGTAAACCTTTGATGATAACCGCAGCACTTTTTCTTGTGGTGAATAGTGATCGGACAGAAAACCTCCGACCTCTTCCACGCGCACGTAATTGATACCGTTACTTTGTAGTATCCTCAGGGCAGCTTCTCGTCCGGTCATACCTGAATTTGAATTTACCTCTGAATATTTCTTGAAATTTGATTTTACTTTGAATTGAGCATAAAGTGAAAATAGGAAAACAGGTAAACTCATAATGATGTAAAGCGGATCTATTCCCAGCATAGTTCAACACTCCTTTAGTTTATAATAGGAACTCATAGTTTTTATGATATAATAATAAGAAAAGGGCGGTCTATCAATTGTTTTTACTTAAAATTGTTGTTTTCATATCTGAGGCTCCTGCAAAAATTCTATAGAAGAAAAGTATTTTTGCAAGGGGGCATCTATTTTAATAAAAAATGCCATTAAGAAATTGACAATTACTACTCATAAATGTATAATCACTTGAAATTTTGAATATTAAGCGGAGATTGATTTATGAGAAAATATTTGATGGCCGGTAACTGGAAAATGAACATGGTGCCTAGTGAAGCTGCTAAGTTTGCTAAGACGCTTGTTGATTCCATAAAATCTATAGATAAAGATGTTGAAGTTATGATTGCACCCCCTTTTGTGTGTCTTCCTGCAGTTAAGGAAGTTATAAAAGGGTCAGTTATTAAACTTGGTGCTCAGAACATGAATGATAACGAGAAAGGTGCGTTTACAGGTGAGGTTTCTGCTGACATGCTCCTTGATATCGGTGTGGAATATGTTATTCTCGGGCACTCAGAGAGAAGACAGATTTATAAAGAAACTGATGCTCTCATAAACAAGAAAATTAAATTCGCTCTTGCTAAAGGTCTTAAACCTGTTTTTTGTATAGGGGAACTTCTCGAAGAGAGGGAATCCGGCAAGACTAATGAGGTCGTTAAGACTCAGGTTGTGGGCGGGTTAAAAGATGTTTCTGCTGAAGAACTTAAAAAAGTTGTTATCGCTTATGAACCTGTTTGGGCTATCGGAACCGGTAAAACGGCTACTCCGGAGATGGCAGAGGAAACTCATGTAGCTATAAGAAATATTCTTGCTGACCTTTATGGTAAGGCAGCGGCTGACGGAGTTACGATACAATACGGCGGTTCCGTAAGTGACGCAAACGTTGACAGTTTGATGGCTAAGTCTAACATTGACGGTGCTCTTGTCGGCGGGGCATCTTTAAAAACGGATTCTTTTACAAGAATTGCAAAATTTAATAAAGTTTAATAATAAATAAAGGAATATCGTGATGGCTGTTTTATTATCTGTACTTGTAGGTGTAATGATCTTTATATCTCTGCTTATTATGCTTTTTATCCTTCTGCAGGAAGATAAATCGGGCGGCGGGATAGGTATAGTCGGCGGATCATCTCAGTCTTTTTTCGGATCGAGTTCTGCATCGCTGCTGGCTAAGATAACTACGGTTCTTTTTGCTTTATTTGTAGTTTTGAGTTTATTTTTAGGATGGACATCATCCAAGTCAACTCAGGATGCGAGTATAACTGCTGGTCTTGTTACTCAAAAAGAGTTTGAATTTGACGATACTGAGGATGTTGCTAAAACACCGGTTGTTAAGGTTCTTACTGAGCTGCCGGCTAAGATATTAGTTGAGGATTTTGATGGTTTTATAATTGCCAAGATTGCTGATGAGGCAAAACAGGCAGATGTACTTAAAGTATATGTAAAAGATAAAAATTCCAGATATTATGACCTTTTAAAAAATGCAAAAGATGAAGATAAGGCAAAGGTTCTTGCCATATTCAATGAAGTTGGTTATACTCAGGATGTTGTTCCTACGGTAGTTACCCCGTAGATTCATTGACGATTATATAACTCTGCAAACAAAGCAAGACGGGATTGGTCTTGCTTTGTTTATATTATTGCATTGAGATGTAGATCATCTGGGTTGTTTGTTTGCGTATTTTGTTGTATATTGTTAAGAATACTAAAATTATTATATGGAGTCTAAATTGCTTGATAAAGTAAAATTAAAAGAGATTATTGTTGCTGTTGCCAAGAGCAGCGATGTGACTGTGGATTCTATCAAAGACGATACCAAGTTGATAGGTCCTGACGGTATATTTTTTGATTCGATCGATGTTCTTGAACTTATGGTGGAGATCGAGAAAAATTTTGGTGTTAAAATAAAAGATAAAGATCTCAACGAGAATAAACTTGAAAATTTTTCAAAATTTTATGATTTTTTGAGCCAAAATGAAAAAAAATAGAGTATTTATAATACATTCCGGTGTAGCTACGGCTCTGGGTGTTGACGCTGAGTCGTCGGTTGATCTCATGATAAATGGTCTAACAACTCCTTATTTCCCAGAACCAGACTCCAAATATACAAGACCATTCTATAAAGTTCCATATAACTATGATGAGTACTCCGGCGCTGTACGTCAGGAGGCGATAGCCTTTAAACTGGTTGATGATATCAGCAGCTTCTTTAAAGATAACAAGGGAGTTTCCCTATTCCTTGCAACCTCAACCGGCGGGATCGATGAGTCAGAAAAAGTTTATGTTGACCTTCTTGCCGGCAAAATTAAATATCCGCTGATGAAGAAACATTTTTTCTCAGGACTTCCTGAAAGTTTAATGAAGAGATATCCTGGATATTTTTCGGACTATATGACATTCTCAACGGCTTGCTCGTCGTCCGGTCAGGCTATCTTGCAGGCGTTCAGGCTGATAAAAGAGGGCGTGATCGATAAGGCTGTTGTTTTGGGAATAGATACTATTGCTTTGACAACTGTTACCGGATTTGACTCACTGCAGCTTGTCTGCTCCGGCAAATCGAGACCGCTCACTAACGGACGGGACGGACTCACACTTGGCGAGGGTGCAGGTATCGTTGTTCTGCAGAATAAACAGATAAAAGGTGATGAGATAGAGGTGGTCGGTGCAGCATCGACGACGGACGGATACCACATATCCTCCCCTGATCCTGAGGGAAACGGTCAGAAAGGGTGTATCTATAAGGCATTGCAGGAGGGTGGAATAGAGCCGTCACAAGTTGACTATGTAAATGCTCATGGAACCGGAACTGTGATGAACGACCAGGTTGAGATTAAAACATTAAAGATGATTTTCGGAGATAATATAACTGTTACCTCCCTGAAATCTTACATCGGTCATACTCTCGGAGCATCTACTGTTGATGAGATTGTTCTATGTGAAGAGATGCTGAAACGCGGGATTATCTGCCAGCCTAAAGATTTTTCAGAAAGAATGGATGATATAGTTCCTGAGAAAACGATAGAAAAGCGGGTTAAGTATTTCCTGAAAAACTCCTTTGGATTTGGTGGTAATAACGTGAGTCTTCTACTTAAGACGCCTAACTGATTAATAAAATATTGAGAAGGTATATGAGCAGAGCAATAATCAAAAATTTCTATTTTCATAATTCTAATGTTAAGGGCGCCGGAGAGATAGCTGAGCTTTTTAAGAGCGGTATCTTGTCTGATCCTGAACGATGGCAGAGTGTACTGCCAGCCAAAAAGATTGACAATCTCCTCGACGGGATCGAGTCAAGACTTAAGATCAGGATGTCGGAGCTTTCACTTGGTATTTACAAGGCTATTAAGAATGGGCCGGATGCTTTTATAACAGACAAAGACGAGGTTTATCTATTCACAGGATTTGCCGAAATAGAGACAACTGATAAAATAATAAATGCAATTACTGTCAATAAAGACAGACTTGTAAGTCCGACCCTTTTCCATAACTCGGTACATAATACACCGCTTGGTTACTGGGCTATCATAGAAAAAAAGCATAATTACTGCGTAACGGTAAGCGACGGGATGGAAACCGGACTCTCTTTTATAAATTTTTTCAGATATATTTTTGAGACTCTCCCCCGTGCTGTGATCGCTGCCGGTGATGAGTGGTCAAGGTTCCTTGAACTTGATAAAGAGAATTTATACGATTTGCCGGCATATAATATATCTTACATTCTCGAAAAGAGCGCTGATAAAGGGATAAAGTATCTCGGATGTTACAAAGATGCAGATGATCTGATCTCATCCGGAGTATGCGGCGGTTATAATTCCATTATTGCAGACAGGGACATATTCAACACACTGAAGAAGTCCTACAAGACTAAAACTGTGATCACCGACTATCCGCTTGTTATGGATGCCCCATGCGGTGTTATCCTTAAATTTGCGATGCCGTCAATCCTTGAGATGGATAAGGCTCTTGTCGTTCAGAAGACTGTGAGAGGGATCTATATTTTTGATTTTGAGGCATAAGATTTATGATAGATAGTTTTTATGAGTTGTTGGTGTCCGGCAGAGAGACTTTAACGTTAATTTGTGATGATAAAAACAAATCCGGGGTGGAGTTTATTGCAGATGTGGATAGACTCGCTGGGCATCTTACCGGAACCGGGGTTAAGTTTTCCGGGCAAAAAGTGTTTATTGATATCAAGGACAGAGTTACATTCATAAAAACTTTTTTTGCAGTGTCGAAGCTCGGCGGTTCGTGTGTGCTTATACCGGTTGAGATTGCTCCCGAGGTTTTTTATAAGTCTGGAATGATATATCTCAGTGACAATAAGGATATCGGCACAAATATTGTGATTGATCCTGCGAACAACGATTACATAAAATGCGGTAAACTTGATATCGCGGATGACCCTGCCGATTGTGAATTATATCTTTTTACCTCCGGTTCTACCGGTCACTCTAAACTTATAAGCAAAACTTTTACTAATATGTTCACCGAAGTTAAGGAATTAAAAAGCAGATTTAAGATTGATTCCGGGATGAATTTTTATTTTACACCGCCGCTTTATCATATCTACGGATTGCTGTGCGGGCTGCTTCTTCCGGTTTATGCCGGTTCTGTTCTGGACTGTAACTATCATTTCTCACCGGAGAGCATTGCCGATTATGTGGAGTCGGCAAAGATAGACTGTTTTATTTCCATTCCGTCGTACTACAGACTCATCGACAGCATAGGGAGAAGCTGTGACTTCGGTAGAATAAATAAACTGTTTTCATCATCAGCACCGCTCCCTGTTGAACTTTCCGTCAAATTTGCATCTTGCGGTGCGTACATTAATGAGATCTACGGATCAACTGAGACCGGCGGGATGGCTCATAGAGTTGCAGCGCAAAGTCCTGATTGGGAACTTTTTAGTTATGTTAAAGTTTTAAATAAAGATATTTCCGAACCGGTTGAGCTTCTTATTGACAGCGAGGCTATTTCTGTTTATTATAATAAGGATGAAGGTTACAACACAGGTGATGTGGTTGAATTTAGTTCTGCCGGAAAATTTAATCTCCTCGGCAGGAATACGAGATTTGTTAAGATATCCGGTAAACGGCTTGATCTTGGCTTTGT
>JBFZEO010000232.1:0-6019 GCA_041306845.1 Spirochaetota bacterium | reverse complement strand
TCAGGCTGAGGCGTGGGAGAGTTTTGATCCGGCTGATGCGGCAGTTTACTTTGACATATCGGATGATGAGGTAAAAAGGAGATTATCCGGCAGAAGAACTTGCCCAAATTGTCAGGCAATTTTCCACATTGAAAATAATAAGCCTAAAAAAGACGGCGTTTGTGATAAATGCGGAACCGCACTGATAATCAGATCCGATGATGCTGTTGAAGCAGTAAAAAACAGACTTGACGTTTATCATGCTCAGACAAAACCGGTTCACGACTACTACCTCAAGAAAAATAAAGTTTTAACTGTTGATGCAACAAAATCACCGAAAGAAGTTTATGATGAATTAAAATCAAAACTTTAAACAGAACCAGTTTTGATATCGGAGACTGCATGCCTATAGACGGGTATCAGTCTTTTTTTTATGAGAATGGAGATTACATCCTTATCAGATTATCCTCGGTCAACTCTGACTAAGTACCTGTCAACCCCCGATCTGTGAAGTTTCATCTTGTATGACTGTAGAAGGCTGTATGAAAGTGACGGTATGACGACTCGGTAAAAATTTTCTCCGTTTATAACAGCGTGCTCCATTACGGCGCCGCAATCTGCTGCGGAGAGTCTTGTTATCAATTCTTCAGCTCTCTCCATCTTCCCGAATGACGCTATCTGAATTTTGTATTTTACAACAGGATTATATTTGTAGTACTTATTATCGCCTTCTTTTAGAACGACTATTTTTACATTCATTGTCCCTTTTGCGAGTACCCCGATCCTTGACGCTGCTGCTTTGGAGAGGTCGATTATTCTGCCTGATTTGAATGGGCCTCGGTCATTTATCCTGACGATTACTGTTTTATTATTTTCGAGCGAGACAACTTTTACTATGCTGTTTAGCGGCAATGTTTTGTGGGCTGCTGTTAGTGAGAATGTGTTGAAAATTTCACCGTTAGCTGTTTTCTTCCCATGGAAATTTGGTCCGTACCACGATGCCATTCCAGTTTCCTCATATGAGTAAATAGTAAAAATTCCGGACAAAAACAATATTACATAAAAAAATCTCAAATTATCACTCCTCTTTCATTCCTGTTAGGGAATAAAATGGTTTTATAACGTTAATATCGAAAATATGTATATAAATCTTTAGAGCATTTATAAAAACACCATTATGATATAGATAAATGAAAAATACGGCTAATAGAGAAACTTTTTGATAACAAATTAAAAATAATTTGATTTTTGAGAAAAATGGGCTATATTCTCATAAGGAGCATATTAAACGAGGAGAAATAAAATGAGAAAATTATTAATAATTATGATGCTTGTGTTATCTGTAATCAGTGCGAATGCAGTTACACAAAAAAATGATGAAACACGATTTCAGCTTGGAGCCGGGATAGAGATAAGTTCCGGCAACCTTTTGGGACTCATAGAGACCGTTAAGATGATCTCTGCCAGTTCAAAGAATGAAGAATATAGTTTTCCCGGCATGTCAGATGAGCAGGTTGAAAACTATAATAATCTGTCAAGTAACTTTAAGAAGGCTATCTGGATATCAAATATTCTATCTTCTATGGAATACGGAATTCACTTGAGAATATTGAAAAGTTTTTTTATTGCTCATGCGGATATTACCCTTTTACCGTTTGACGGAACGTATAATGGAAGGCTTGACTTTATGGTAAATGTAAATGCCGGGATAAGAGCTCCGTGGTTTATCATGCCTTACCTCACTGTCGGCGGTAACTTTACTATGAGTGTTTATCCCGATGTAGTCAGCAAGGTTGAAACCTGGAAAACCCGTGCCGGTTATGGTGTTGTTGATAAGTTCGCTTTCAGGCCGGGGATGAATATAACAGCCGGTGTCGATATCAAGACTAAAGCCGGTTCCATCGGAGCTTTCTATAAATACACTATAAAGGATTTTAATGAGTTCAATTACTGGTATGATGAATTAAAGGATGATTTCGGAACAAATGCCGCTGCTATGATTTTTGGCGCTCAATCAAGGTTTGGTGTGGTTTTTATGTGGTACATTTTTTAAGACTGATTGGAATTAAGTCCCCCGTTTTGAGCTGTTTGTCAGATTTAATCGGGGGATTTTTTATTTAGATTGATGCTGTTTACCTGAAAATATTCATGCAGCTCTCGGTACTCATTCTCCACGAACTGCGCGGACTCAAGTCTATAGACCCGACTTTAGGACCTCCCGGCACACAGTCCCTTTTCCACTGACTCGCAAAAAACCTCTTTATAAAATTGTCATAGTGCCGTTTAATGTCGGTTTCGCTGTATCTATCGCGGAAGGCTTTGACACAAAGATAGACGATCTTTTCCGCAGAAAATCCGAACCGGACAAAGTAGTATAAGAAAAAATCGTTCAGTTCATAAGGCCCGATTTTTTCTTCGGTGTCCTGAACAAAATTTTTACCGTCTGACGGGAGAAGTTCCGGCGTTATCGGGAAGCCAAGTATCCGTTCAAGAATTTCTGCTGCCTTTTTGGAGAAATCCATAGTAGAAAGCTGTTTTATAAGAAATTTAACGAGTGTCTTGGGAATGGATGAGTTCACATTATACATGCTGATATGGTCTCCGTTATAGGTTGACCATCCGAGCGCAATCTCTGAAAGGTCGCCGGTACCGATTACTATTCCCCCATGCTTATTTGCCATGCTCATAAGTATATATGTCCTGGCTCGAGCCTGCACATTCTCATAAGTTATGTCGTGAACAGCCGGCTCCTGACCGATTTTTTCAAACATAAGTTCCGATATGTCTTTTATACCGATGTTTTCAAGACCGATGCCGAGTTCGCTGCACAGCTCAGTGACTGCGTTCAGAGTCATGCCTGTTGTCCCGAATCCCGGCATGGTCACTCCGATGATATCTGAGAGCGGTTTGCCTATATCTGTGAACGCTTTTATAGTGACAAGCAGTGCGAGTGTGGAGTCGAGTCCGCCGGAGAGTCCGATGACTGCTTTGGGCGAGCCGATCGATTTGATCCGCGCAGCGAGTCCCCTCGATTGGATGGTTATTATCTCGATACATCTTTTCTTGAGATCCGATTCGTTTGAGGGAACAAAAGGATGCGGATCTACTGGTCTCTCTATATCTGTGAAAACTTCTTCGAGTGCATAGTCGATTATGCGGCAGTCGTTGTGTCTTGTGTCGAATGTGCCGGTGCGTGTTCTATCGAGCAGGAGTCTTTCGATATCTATATCGGAATGGACAATCTGATCTTCAAACGAGTATAGTTCCGATTCGCACAGCGGAATCCCATTCTCATAGATGAAGCCTGCTCCATCGAAAACAGCGTCGGTTGTAGACTCGGAGATCCCTGATGATGCGTAAATATATCCGCTGACAGTCCTTGCTGATTGTGATGAAATTAGAGATTTGCGGTAATCGTTCTTGCCGACCAGCCCGTTGGAGGCGGAGAGATTGCATATGATGACAGCTCCGCAGGTCGCCAGTGTTGAGCTGGGAGGATTGGGAACCCACAGATCTTCACAAATCTCTATCCCGACAGTTATGCCGGCATATGTTGTGTCCCGCAGCAGGATGTCTGTTCCGAACGGAACCTCTTTACCGCCGATTGTTATCGAGCACCCTTTTATATCTTTGCCGCTTGTGAACCATCTTGATTCATAGAACTCTTTATAGTTTGGAATGTAAGATTTGGGTACTAATCCGAGAATTTCTCCTCGGCAGACAGCGGCGGCACAGTTATAGAGGGAGTTGCCCCACATAACTGGCAAACCTACGACACTCAATATATTTTCAAATTTTGTGTTTTCTGCTATGGAGATGAGTGCTTTAATTGAATTTTCCAGGAGAGATACATTCCCGAAAAGATCCTGTGATGTATATGATGTTATGGACAACTCGGGAAATACAATAATCTTAATCCCCGACGAAGAAGCCTGTCTGATAAGCTGAATTATCTTGGCAGCATTGCTATCCGGATTGCCTATCGAGAGTTGAGGTACAGCAAAACCAGCTTTTATAAATCCGTAATTCTTCATGTTTTATCCAGCCTGTTCAGATAATGGGATACATATTTTATACAGAAATAAACGTGTTTTGCATAGTTATTTGTGTCAAAAAAATATCTTGATATGCGGTATGATGCTGTCTTTGATTGAAGATAGCAGATAATCAATAGTTTTATTTCCAGCTTCTTAATTTTGAGTGTACCAAGTAAAAGCTTTTATTATTTACTTCCCAATTTTTATCTTATTGTTGACAAAGAATTATAACAATTTTACTATCCACTTTGTTGAAATATTAAATTTAGATGATAATGGGGAAGTCAATGTTAAAAATAATTGCTTTTTACTTAATGTGTGTTTTTATTGTTTTTAGTGCCGATAGAGGTTTGATCTTATCTACTCCGGACTCTCTCTCATCTATACCCATAATGGAACTGGAAAACAGGGTTGTAAACGGATATAAAATTAGTGTCGTAAAATACCAGGATCATATGGTATCTTTTGCCGAATTTTTAAAAAGGTCAGATGTTGTTCTCGTGACAGGTTTTACACAGGGGGTAGCAGCCTCATCTTCCGGAAGCGGAATCAAAATGATAAACAATATAGTTTGGGGTGTCTCCTCTATAATCACAGCATCTCCTGCTATAAAAACTATAAGCGATCTTAATAACAAAAAAATACTCGTACCATTCGCGGGCAGCCCTCTGGAGCTGCAGATGATCGCTATTTCCAGGAAAAATGAGGCTCTTGCCGGGATAAAACTGGAGTATGCTCCGATGCAGCAGATGGGCGGATTGCTTCTGACTGGACGGGCTGATGCTGCTGCTATGCCGGAGCCGGTTGCAAGTCGGTTGCTCTCCTCTGATAAGTTTCATAAAGTTGCTGCTGTCGCCGATCTTTGGGGGCAGATAAACGGTGGAGATGTCAGATCCCCACAGATCTCTGTTTTTATAAAGAATGTTGATTCTGTTGGCGGAACCGATACCATTCTTGCCATAAACAGAGAACTCGACGCTATAATAGACGATATCAACAAAAATAAAGAGAAATACGCCAGGAAATATGCATCAGTTTTTAACCTCTCTCAAAAAGAGATGCTTAGTGCGATAAATGGGACGATTTATCTCTCTGTACACGGCAGCCGGCTGGAAGAAAAATCTAAAGATTATCTCTTCAAGATAGGAAGAGGTGAAATGTTTTCCAAATCGATGTTTATTGCGGAGTAAAATATTAATATTTCAAAGAAAATAACCATTTTTTTGTTCTATCTTATCGGCGGAATTTTTGTCTTTGTATTGTGGCGCATCGGATCAAATGTTTTTTCTGAGGCTATAATTCCGGATCCGTTAAAAACTTTTATTAAGATTTCTGAGCTTTTGATAAAACCGGAACTCTATATGGAGATTGGAGTCACGCTTCTTAGGTCTGCCGCCGGTTTCTTGGCGGGTTTGATTGTAGGATCGCTTGTGGGGATATGGATCGGCTATATGAGATCTTTTGAAAGAATTTTATTTATTCCGATTGTTATCCTTCAGGGGGCACCGCCCCTCCTCTGGGTTGTTCCTCTTATGCTGCTCGTCGGTACGGACGGTACAACTCCTGTTTTGATAGTTTTTTTTGTGGTTCTTCCGCTTGTTATTATTAGCTTGATGGAGGGTGTGAGGGCGATCGATAAAAGATATTATGAGATGTTCCAGATGTATGCTCCGCGAAAGGTTAATCTCCTAAAGTTTCTTATAATACCGAAGTTATCACCATATTACAAATCAATTTTCTTACTTGGAATTGTTCTTTCCATTAAGAGTGCGATAATCGGTGAGTGGTTTGGTGCGAAGAATGGGATGGGACGGCTTATTAATAATTTCTTTTACTCATTTGATATGATCTCTTTTTATGCGTACGCTATTGTATTTATTTTTGTGATATCTGTGATAAGTGTTGTTATAAATCATGTTACCGGTTTACTCTCTGTGAAAAAACGGGCTGTATATCCTGATTTTGAGGGCGGTCATTTGACCGGTTATTTTTATGATAAGTCA
>JBFZEO010000231.1:0-14498 GCA_041306845.1 Spirochaetota bacterium | reverse complement strand
CTAAATATTCAGAATAAAATATTTGAACCTTTTTTTACTACCAAGGAGACCGGCAGCGGAACAGGATTAGGGCTTGCTGTTGTTTATTCGGCAGTACAGGATCATCATGGTGCCATAACTGTTTATAGCGAGGAAGGGAAAGGTACGGTATTTAATTTATATTTTGCTGTATCTAAAGTAATTACTACAGGAAAAGATAATATTCAGGAGATCGTTCATGGAAGCGGTAGAATTTTAATAGTCGATGATGAGGATCTCATTCGAGTCTCACTAAAAGCAATGCTGGAAGATCTGGGTTATGATGTGTTGGAAGCTCAGAATGGTAAAGAAGCAGTAAAGATTTATCAGGAAAATATGAAGCAAATTGATTTAGTAATTCTCGATATGATAATGCCAGTTATGAAAGGGGTAGATGCATTTAAAAGACTTAAAGAAATCAATCCAGATTGTAAGATTCTGATTTCGTCGGGATTTTCTAAAGATGAAGATCTTGATAATATGAAAAAAGATGGATTGGCAGGTTTTATTCAGAAGCCTTATAGAAAGCATCAAATTTCATCACGGATATCTGAAATTATCAGTAAAGTATGATAGCTGATTTATTAAAAGACTGTCTATCAGCGACTGTTCTATTTTTTCGTCATTTTTGATGTAAAGAAAGAATTCACATTCTCAATAAAAACAAATACCACAAACTAAGACAAGTGTTCCTATGTAATCATCAAACATTAATTTTTTTGTAATACACAAAACATTGTCATTGAAAAAAAACAATATTTTTGATAAATTGAGTCAATTTCTTAAAACATATCTCATAATATCTTTGGAGCGTTACAGGTAGTTCTGATATTTTCCTATGGGAGATGAAAACTAAAATACACGGAGAAAATTAATGAATCTAAAAGGTCTGGAAGCAACAGCACTAACAATCAGATCATTGGCAATTGATGCAATAGAAAAGGCAAATTCCGGACATCCAGGATTGCCGCTTGGTTGTGCCGAAATAGGCAGTTACCTCTTTGGCGAAGTAATGAGTCATGATCCTGAAGATCTCCATTGGATAAACAGGGATAGATTCGTTCTGTCTGCCGGACACGGCTCTATGTTACTATATTCTCTCATGTTCCTTTCCGGCTACGGAATCACCCTTAATGATATAAAAGAATTTAGGCAGTTAAAATCAAACACTCCGGGACATCCCGAGTACGGCTGGACACCCGGAGTCGAAACATCTACGGGTCCGCTCGGTCAGGGACTCGGCAATGCAGTTGGAATGGCGATAGCTGCCAAAAAACATGCACAAAAGTACAACACCGAAAAATTCGACCTTATATCCTCAAGAATTTTCGCACTCGTAGGTGACGGAGACTTAATGGAAGGGATAAGTTACGAATCCTGTTCATTAGCAGGCCACCTAAAATTAAACAACCTCATATTTATATATGACAGCAATAAAATAACAATCGAAGGAAGTACTGATATCTGCTTTACGGAGAATGTTGCCAAAAGATTTGAAGCGCAGAACTGGTTTGTTGTGAATATAAACGGACACGATTTTGAAGACATAAAAAGGGGCTTTGATACAGCTGAAGAGGCTCGTATCAGAGAAAACAAGCCTGTTATAATCATAGCGGATACAACAATCGGTAAGGGATGTCCAAATAAACAGGGAACCAGTTCCTGCCACGGTGCTCCGCTTGGTAAAGATGAACTCATGTTGACAAAAAAAGAACTCGGTATCGAGGGGGATTTTTATGTTGATGAGAATGCTGTAAATTACTTTAACGAGAAAAAGATAGAATGGAAGAATAATCATTCTTCATGGAAAGAAAAGTTAAAAATATGGAAAGAGGAAAATCCAGATCTTGCAGTTCACTTTGAAAACTCAATGACGAAAAAGCTCCCTGAGGATACATTTGAAAATCTTCCGGAATTTAAAGCCGGAGACTCCATTCCAACAAGAAATGCAGCAAACACAATACTGAATGCAATATCCAATAAACTTGATTATGTCTTATCCGGAAGTGCCGATCTGGGAAGCTCTACGATGACCCTTATCCGGGACAAATCGGAATTATCTCCTGAAAATTATCTCGGTTATAACGTTCAATACGGGATAAGAGAACATGCTATGGGCGCGATAGTAAACGGAATACAACTTTTTGGCGGAGTATCACCGGTTTGCGGAACTTTCCTTGCGTTTGTTAATTATATGATACCGGCTATCCGTATGGCTGCACTTATGAGGCTGCCGAATATATATCTTTTTTCTCACGACTCGATATTTGTCGGTGAAGATGGTCCGACTCACCACCCGGTAGAGCACATGACGCTGCTCCGGTTGATTCCTAACTTGAACATCATGAGGCCGGCAGACGCAACAGAAACGAAGATTGCATGGGAGATTGCGATAAGGTCAAAGACAACACCTTCTGTAATCATAACTTCCCGTCAGAAAATTCCGGTGATAGATTATTCAAAATTTACATCATATAAAGAAGCTGTTCACGGAGCTTACATTCTCAAGAAAGAAAAAGATGAAAATATTGATCTGATAATAATAGCAACCGGATCTGAAGTTTCTCCGGCATTACAGGCAGCGGAGCAGTTAGAAAAAGAAAACTTTTCTGTTAGAGTAGTAAATTTCTTTTCTACTCTGCTGTTTGAAAGACAATCAGACGAGTATAAAGAAAAGATACTCCCTTCAAATATTAAGAAAAGACTCGCCGTAGAAGCCGGTGTTACGGCTTATTGGGATAGATTTGTTGATAGTGAAGGTAAAATAATAGGGATTAACAAGTTCGGGATCTCCGCAAGAGCAGAGGATCTTTCAAAATACTTTGGTATAAATAAGGAAAATATATTCCAGCGTGCTAAAGATGTAATACTTGGGACAAACAGCAGTATATAAATAATAATAAACGGAGTCTATATGGCTCCGTTTATTATTTTATCAAACACTATTTTTGAAACATCATCATAATTATTTTTAAAATGGAGTTGATCCGGCAGATAGAGATAAGGATCAGCAAACATCTCGAGTTTTCGTTTAATCTCAGAATGCATATCAATGAATAAAATATTTTCACTCTTAAATAAATGCACCGCCATTCCAGCGTACTTTTCAACTTTTTCTCTAAACAAACCCAGAACCGGAGTAGGAGAAAGCATAATCGGAAGAATGTTATTGGCACACATCAAATTTATCATCTCTGCCAGATTTTGTTTATATCTGGATGGTTTAGTTCCATAAATAACATCATTTATTCCGAACATTACTACAGCAAGATCTGGTAGAATGTCTATAACATTTTCATATATATACTCAAGTCCCCAGCTTGATGTCTTAGAATTTTTACCCTTGTTTATAACCGATATCTTATCCGTAGAGAAATATCCATTCAGCATCTCAGACAGTTTATCGGGATAATTATTCTTTGACTGCAAAAGTAGTGAATTATATCCCCAGGTAATACTATCTCCATAGCATACGATTTTAATTTCACTATTACTGGTGAGTTTTGTTCTAAATTTTTCGGCAAAATTTATCTGCATATTTCAACGGTAACACAAAAACATTCTTTTTTCAATCCTTGTTATGATGAAATCTAATTTGTTCGGAATGACCAGGTGGTCAATTTTTATTTAATTTGTTTGACTCTTAAATTATTTATTGATACTATGCTAAGGATATTTTTTAATACTCAAGTTTAAGGAAGATGATATGATTATTAAACCGATGATAAGAAGTAACATGTGTTTTACCTCCCATCCGGACGGCTGCGAAAAGAATGTTAAAGAACAGATAGAATATGTAAAATCCAAACAAAAAATAGAAGGAACAAAAAAAGCGCTCATTATCGGAGCTTCAACCGGATACGGTCTTGCGTCAAGAATTGTTGCCGCTTACGGCTGCGGCGCTGATACAGTTGGAGTTTTCTTTGAAAGAAATGCTGAGGAGAATAGAACTGCCTCTGCCGGACTCTATAACTCCGCCGCTTTTGAGAAGTTTGTTTCTGCGGATGGAAGTAAATCTTTTTCCATCAATGGAGATGCGTTTTCCGATGAAGTTAAAGAAAAAACAATTAACTTGCTAAAAAAAGAGATCGGTAAAGTTGACCTCGTTGTGTACAGTATCGCATCTCCTAAGAGAACTCATCCTAAAACAGGCGAGACTTATGCTTCTGCACTAAAACCAATTGGCAAGAAATATACAACTAAAGCTCTAAATTTTATAACAGGTAAGATGTCAGATGTTTCAATTGAGCCTGCTAACGAAGAGGAAATTGAAAAAACAGTTATCGTTATGGGTGGCGAGGATTGGACAATGTGGATTGATGCCCTTTTAAAAGCAGATCTCCTTGCAAAAGATGCGGTTACGGTTGCATACTCATATGTGGGACCGACTTTAACATTCCCTATATATCGTGACGGAACTATCGGACGGGCAAAAGAGGATCTCGAGAAAACAGCTTTTCTTCTTAGTGATAAGATGAAAAATATAAACGGTAAAGCATACGTTTCTGTGAATAAAGGTCTTGTTACTCAGGCAAGTTCTGCCATTCCAGCTGTACCGCTTTATATCTCTCTCCTTTTCAAAGTGATGAAAGAGAAAAATCTCCATGAAGACTGTATCCACCAGATTTACCGTCTGTATAAAGATTTCCTTTACAACAAAGACGGCGTAAAAACCGACTCGGAAGGGAGAATCAGAATCGACGACTGGGAAATGAAACCGGAAATTCAAAAGGAAGTTGCAGATTTGTGGGCAAAGGCTACTGATGAAAACATCGGCACTATCTCCGATCTTGACGGATACCGCAAGGATTTTTACCGTCTGTTTGGGTTTGAAATGGATGGGATCGACTACACAAAAGATGTAGATCCGCAGGCAAAAATAAAACTGATATAATTAATCTAAGGCAGTATTTCTTTTGAGAAATATTCTAGTGTTATAAAAATAGGCAGTCAGAAAAGCATGACTGCCTATTTTTATTCTTGACTATCTTTATTCACAATAATATAATCATTTAACAAATCTTTTACAATATTGGAGGAATATTTTGAGAAGAGTTCTATCTTTTTTTATGTTATCTGCATTGCTGTTTAGTACTATTGTGCTGAATGCAGCAGAGGAAAAGAAATTTTCTATTCAGACGGCGGAGTTAAATTCCGTAAATGAGGTGAAAATTAAATGTAAGGAAGTGAATGAAAAATTTGCTAAGATTAAATTTGAAATCACTCCTGCTATTACTATTTCCGAAGTCAAAAGAAGCGGTCCTTTCCTTTTTATAACTACAAAGGAAAATTTTCAGGACGGAATTAAATATGAAATTTCATATAAAGATCCGAATACAAAAGGTGAAGGAACAATCGGCATAAACACAACTTTCCTCGTTGAGGCGAAGTTTAATGCGATGTTCACAGACAAAAAGCTTGGATATTCTATTGAGAATGGCAATTCTGTTTTCAGAGTTTTCATTCCGCGTGGAACAAAAGTTAATCTAGTTGTGTTTGATAAATATGATGCGGCTACAGGTACAACTTATGAGATGAAAAATGACGGTAATCAGGTTTTTGAATATACAATTACCGGAGCTTTATGGGGAAAATATTATGGATATCAGATAGTTGAAAGAAGCTACACTCCTAAAAGATTTCTACCAGAGTTACCGTTTGACACAATATTTGCCGATCCGTACTCAAAAGTTGTTGCTTCAAACAATGTTTTCCCTATAGCCGGACGAACGTTGATCTATGATGATTCTAAATTTGATTGGCAGGGTGATAAACCTTTGGGTATAGATATCGAGAATGCAATAATAATGGAAGCTCATGTAAGAGATCTGACTTCCCATCCGACAGCTCAATCAAAATTTCCGGGAACATTCAAAGGGCTTGTTGATGCACAGACAGGTGGAATTGCGTATCTCCAGAAGCTCGGTGTTAATGCAGTGGAACTTCTCCCTGTTCATGACTTTAACCACATTGAGGCACCTTACAAGATATCTGCTAACGGATTTAGAAACACTTGGAACGTTTACGGAAGAAATTACTGGGGATATATGACCTCAAGTTTCTTTTCTCCGGAAACTTTTTACGGATCTGACGGTACTGTTGATCCTAAGAAATGGAATGGAACTGATGGAAGAGTTGTAGATGAGTTAAAAACGGCAGTCAAAGAATTTCACAAAAAAGGGATAGCTGTTGTACTCGATGTTGTATACAACCACGTTTCACAGTACGATCAAAATCCATTGAAATTAATAGATTGGGATTTCTATTTCAAGAAAGCGGACAAAACCGGCTGCGGTAATGAAGTAAATACCAACAGATTGATGGCGAGAAAAATCATTCTTGACTCTCTGAAATACTATATGACAGAATACCACATTGACGGATTCAGATTTGACCTAGCATCATCTCACGATAAAGAGACTGTAAAAGTTATCCTTGAAGAGTTGAAGAAAATAAACCCTAAAGTGTATGTCATAGCTGAGCCTTGGGGCGGAGACGGTTCAAGTACAAAAAATGACTTTAAGAAAATCGGATGGTCTTATTGGAATGACAGCGTGAGAAATCTGATAAGAGGCGGTAACAACAGACCTACAGGTAAAGGCAAGTCATTTATGCTTGGTTCCGGAAACAACGCCGATCAGCTTGCTCAATACTGGCAGGGAACATCTCAGGGTAAATCCTATCAGTCCGTAAGCTACATCGAATCTCACGACGATGCAACACTCGGCGATATGATAAGAATTTTGTCCGGTGCTTATAAAATTAAGAATGCAGATGGTTCTTTTAATAGAATAAAAGATGAAAAAGCATATCTGAAATTATCACCGGAACTTTTAGACGCCTCAAAGGTTGCTGCAACATCGCTCTTTCTTTGTCAGGGGCCATTAATGCTGCATCTCGGTCAGGAGTGGGCAAGAGGTAAAATAACGCCGGATCTTTCTAAACTCGGTATAGAGGAATTGTCAACAAAGGGTGAACCGGGAAGTTCTTCAGACAACGTAATTTCCAATACACCAACACCAAATTCTTATTCTGCGGACAATAATACTAATTACATCAATTACGATTATATTGCCCTTAATAAAAATTTGTGGGACTACTACAAAGGGTTAATTGATTTGAGAAAAAGTAATACGTTACTTGGCACCGCGAAACCGGAACAGGTAAAGATATTAAACAATTCAAATGACAATAAGAATTCACTCGGCGTTGAGATTGACAAAAAAATCTACGGATTTGTGAACTCCGACATAACTGCCGAAGCAAAGTACACCATTCCGGCAGGTAAATACAGTGTTGTTGTAAACAAAGATGCAGCAGGAACAAAAGAGATAAAGGAAATTAACGGCGGCGAAATTACCGTTGAAAAAGCCTCATCAATAATTCTTATAAAGAAATAAGATTAACGTTATAGCATAAAAAAGGGTTTGCCGTTAAAAGCAAACCCTTTTTCTTTCAAAAACAAATTTATTCTTTAGCCAAATCTTTCTTTAATTTTATGGCAGATTTAACAGTATCTTCATGAAAGAGATAAATAACCGTACTCTTATCGGCAGTAACAATATAATTACCAATATCAGTTGGATCGGCCTTGTAAATTTTAAGATTACTTGATGTATTATCTTTATAAGTAACCAAAATTTCACCAACAGTTTCTTTGCCGTCCAGTCCGCCCTCGGTTTTAAAACTGTCCGATTTAAGATTTATCAAGGCATTCACAACTCCCCTGATTTTAAGTTCATCAGCAACTTTGCCGGCAGCCAGTCCGCCATTTAGTGAGAATGTTATTTTACCGTCTTTATCCGATCCTATAATTTCGTAATCGTCAACCATATCCTGTATATTTGACTTAATTTTAATAGACTTTACGTTCTCAACCTTGTTCTGGATAAGTTTACGGTCACCCCATTCATAAAAAAGATGTGCTGTCTTGGATGCAATATCAGACTTAACCAATCTGATGTTTTTCTCTTTGTTAAAGTAGATATAAGAAGTTCCCCGATCCGGACCGGGATTACCGATTGTTATCTTATATTCCTTATTTTTATTGGTTTTAATTGTTATATCCTGATAATTATCCTCATCAAACCCATATGTCTTATCACTGGAGTTATCTTTTCCTTTATAAACAACAACACCGGAATTCATATCGGCAAGTGATGTAACATAGTTTTTAATAAGGTCAGTGTCTCCGGGATATTTATTGTTTTTAAAGTTAACAAAGTATTTATCTCCGTCTTTAGAAATGCTGAAAGAGTCAATCTTGTCTTTAATCTCAAGTGACTTAAATGTCTTTTCATCTAAATTCTTTATTAAAGCGACATCGGCTTTCATATCTTTTATTCTGTTCGTAGAAAAAAAGTTTACCAGAAATATTAGAACCAATTGAATAACAACAGCTATACTTAAAATCTTTATAAGACCATTTCTATCCGGTTTCTTCATGTTTTCCTCGCTTATTTATTCTCAAATTTGCTTTGCAGTTTCTTAAAATTGTTCTCTCTTCTATACCCATAAAAAATGGCGAAACCTATAAGTAGTAAAGGAACAATTATCATTGAAACAAATATAATTCTATTCTTAACCGCCTCGAAATCTGTGTTGTAAACCTTATCTAACGGTCTTGTAAATTTACCTTTATCTCTTATCGCAT
Source organism: Spirochaetota bacterium (assembly GCA_041306845.1). Lineage (GTDB taxonomy): Bacteria > Spirochaetota > GWE2-31-10 > GWE2-31-10 > GWE2-31-10 > JBFZEO01. The sequence continues at coordinate 5,827 of JBFZEO010000231.1, read as the reverse complement.
TAAGGGCACCGTCACGTGTCATGTAGTCGAGACTGTTTAGGATTATATACAATTCATCTTCTCTTCTAAGAAAATCATCTGCAACAAATTCTTCATTAGATATAACGAGGAGAGTTGTCTTTCCTTTTGGTAAGAATGGTTTCTTGTACGTCTGATTTTCATTCTTCGGTAAATTAGCCGGGTCGAAATAACTCTCTACATTACCTTCAAAAATACATCCGAGTACATACTGATTTTTCCCTTCCTGGGCAGGGTTCTTATAGTAGTCAAGATCCAGTTTATAATCGTTGGTCATGCTCCATGATGATTTTGTTGTTTTGATTAATGGGATAGTCTGTGACTTGATCTTGTCGTCGATGGTTATCGATGATGCCCAGCTGAAATTTATCGTGTCCATGTTATTTAATATATTCTTTTCAGGAGATATATTCTGCTTGATGACTTTTATCCACAACGGATATCTGAATTTCTCAGAATAAACCTGTCCGCGCTGAGAAACATAATTAAAAGACTCATTATCTCCGACAAGATCGGGATTAACTTTTATACCGTACTTTGCAAACATATCAAGCAGTTTGTTTGATGATGGTCTAGCCGGCGGTTCTTGTGAATACTGATTTCTGTTAAGATTTATCTTAACTCCGTTTGCAAGCAATACAACTTTGCCGCCGTCCATGATAAACTGGTCTATGTTTAACATATCAAATTCAGAGAGAGTTTCACCGTCAATTATCAGTAAAACGCCGATAGAATCTGGAATATCCATTCCGGGATAAATAATCTCTGCCGACTGAAAATCTCTTTTTGTATACTGATAAAGATTTTTAAAGCCCTGACTAAGATCTCTGTCTGATGCCGCAGCAAGGATACCGACATTGTTAGTTTTGTCTTTGCCGATGAGTTTATTGATCTCCATATCCATGTTGTACTCAAATTTCATATCATCAAGGATAATCCCGAGGTTATTTATCTGTCCGTTTGCGTTTGTCTCACCTTTATAATTCATGATGATTCCGGAGAAGCCGAGTGTAGATTTTGATTCCGTTTCAGCATTCTGACTCAACGCAACGGTAACAACTCCGTTTTGAGTTATCTCGTCGATCTTTTCTTTATCTTTTGGATTGCTGTAGCTCAACTCTTTGATGTTGTACTCAACCATCCCATTCCCATTGGCCTGGTACTCTTTCAGCATATCATCGATGTACTGGATTACAGCGTTAATTCCCGGAACCTCTTTACATCTTTTTTCGTAGTAATAGTTGATTACGAGTTTATTATCGAGTTTCTTAAGCAAGTTTTTTGTAGCTTTGTCTACAGAATATGTCTTTTTTTCGGTCAGATCAAATCTGAAATAAAGTTTATTCGTAAGAACAATAAAAAGGATTATATTCAAAACTCCAAGGGCAAATATTATCCATGATTTCATTTTTTTTGATTTTGTGTTTTCCGTCATTTTTATCTCCATTTTCTGCTTTCAAGACTTTTGAGGTTAAAGTAAAAGAATAGTAATGCGAGACCAAGATAGTAAATTATATCTTTAGAATGGATTACACCTTTACTAAAATTAGCAAAGTGTGTTGAAAGGCTTATCTCATTCAAGAATATCTTGAAAAATCCCATCCAGTCAGGAAAACTAAATACTGATGCGTTAGTTATATAACCGCTTATAGCAAGCAGGAATAAAACTACGCTGCTTAACAGAAAAGATATTATCAGCTCTTTAAAAAGACTGGAGATAAAAAAAGTTATTGCAATGTATGTACATGCCATTAAGATCGCACCAAAATACTGAGTAATAAGCTGTCCGATATCGAAATTACCCATAAAGATGTGAACAAGTATCGGAGTAACGATGGTCAGTCCGAGAGCGATACAAACCAGAGTTAACGCCGCAAGGAATTTACCCATTATCACGACCCATTCTGATATCGGCAGTGTGAATAGTAATTCGACGGTTCCATCGTTATTCTCTTTTGACCAGCTTCCCATCGTAAGTCCCGGTATAAAAATTATAAAAACATACGGCAGTATCATGAAATAAACTCTCATTGATGCCATATCCTCTTTAAAAATACCGCCTAAAAAGAAGAAAAAGAAAAAACCGGGAATAACAAGAAATAAAACTAAAAACACATAAGCAATTAATGAATTAAAATAGGAGCCCAGTTCTTTTTTATAAATAGATAAAAACTTATTAAACATTCTCTTCCCCCTCATTTGTCATTTTAAGGAATAGATCCTCAAGATTTGCGCTGTTTCTCTCTGCATATACAAGTTTCCATCCCTTATCTTTAACAACGCTTGATAAGTTTGTTTCAAAATCACTATCTTTAGATATCAATGCTTTAAATTTGAAAACATTTTTTCCATCTTTTTTAACAAATTCGATCTTCCATGCACCCTTAATTCCATTCACAACAGGCTCAACGGTGAGTAATGGATCGTCTTTAACCTCGATGGCAAAGTCTACAAAATTCTCATCTTTATATTTTGCAGATAAATCCTGTAAATTATCGTTAGCAACGATAATCCCATTCTTAATTATCAGAACTCTCTCGCAGATAGCTTCGATTTCAGATAAGATATGGGTAGAAAGAATTACAGTTTTTTTCTCGCTGAATTTTCTAAGGATTTTTCTGAACATTATTATTTGATTCGGATCCAGACCTGCTGTCGGTTCATCGAGGATAAGGATCTCCGGATCGTGTATCATTGCCGATGCCAGTCCGACTCTCTTTTTAAAACCGTTTGACAGCTGACCAATTTTTTTTGAAACTACTTTTTCAAGTGCCACAAGTTCAATCATCCTTGCTATGGCTTCCGGTATCTGTTCTTTGGCGATTCCTCTAACTTCTGCAATAAACTTCAGATACTCATAAACAATCATATCCTCATACTGCGGTGCATGTTCCGGCAGATATCCGATCTTACTTTTCACAAGAAGCGGATTATCAAGGATATTTGTTCCATCGATACAGATTTCGCCGGCGGTCGGGCTTAGAAAGCAAGTTAGCACCCGCATTATGGTTGTTTTTCCGGCACCATTCGGCCCAAGAAGACCTACAATTTCGCCCCTTGAGATATCAAAAGATACATCGTTGACAGCCGGCTTGTCAGAATTATAAGTTTTTACAAGATTTTTTACACTAATCATTCTCCGATCCTTTGAATAATAATTTTTTCCAGTCTATTTTTTATCAGTATAAGAATAATTAATCAACATACAAATAGAAAAAATTACAAATAACAATGGTAGAATCGAAGTTCCTAATGATTAATTTATCGATGAGATGTTATAAGAGAGATTTAGACTCTCCTTATGTTTATTATTTCAGATAAAATTTTGTTTAATTTTTTAATAATTTTCTTCTTGTTTTTTTCCTGATATTTACTCTGCTCTTTTTCGAGTAAATTCAGTTCATTTCTTATGAGAATGATATTATTTCTAATATCAGTTCCGCTGTCAATTTTATCGTCAATTTTCAAGCCGTTTAATTCATCCTGAGTTATATTCTGTGACATTTTTATCTCCTTGTGAATGGGGTGATTACCACTGATCTTCATCAAAATCATTTTCAAAACGGACAATATTCTTTGCTATAATCACATTATCTTTATTGTATTTTATCTCTAAAACCTTATTCTTAGACATAAATATACTCTCTGTTTTACCTTCCGGATAAAACTTTTCAAACTTCTTTTTGATTCTGTTTTCCATAAGGAGAGTTTCTGATAACTTATTGTCAACATAGCGGTTAAACCACTCTTTTATAAAAAGTCCTTTAACTTCTTTTTTATATGCGACATTTCCCTCTTTATCATATCTGTAGTAAGTTGACGAGTCAAAAACATCATCCCTAAAAACATCCATTCTCAGATCTCGTCCGTCTTTATCATAGTATGTTATCGATTTTAAATCAAGTTGATAGTTAATTTCCTCTTTTTTTTTCTTTATTCCCTGTTCGTAACTTAGTTCCCAGTATATTTTTTTCTCCGGCTCTTTTCCGGGGTTTATAACAAAAACTTCACCTTTTATCTCCTGCCCGTTTCCGTTGTAGTAGAATGAATAAGTTTCGTTATCCATTGTGTAGTACTCTTTCGTTATAATTCCCTTGTTTGTAAATGTGGAGTCCCAGTAAACCACTTTACCATCGCTAAATTTCTTAATTATCTGCTTTATCCTGAAATCGCTGTCATATTTATATAAAACAGTCATGGTTTTACCGGTTTTGTAATTTTCTATATTTTCCTCAGAAACAAGTCCGTCTTTATTATAACCGAACCTCGTTTTTATGATAATTTCACCATTATTATACTCTTCCGTAAGGATCTTATGGCCTTTGGAGTCATAATAATCACGTCCTGCGATTAAACCTTCTTTCTGAAAAACCTCTTCCGATAAGAACTCTCCGTTATAATTATAAAACCAATTTTTCACTTCTTTATTATCTGAAAAAAGTTGCCTGCTTACCGGATTGTTTTGTTCGTTTAAAATTTGTTTTATTACATATTTATATTTGGATATTTCACTCTGCTCTATTTTCAGCAGAAGCAGACCGTTGTAATTAGACCTGTAAAATTCTATCTTTTCAGGATTTACAGCGAAGACTAAAAATAAAAAGAAAATACTAACTAAAGATTTTATCAACAAATTTCTCACTTTCAAAAACTTCAATATCTTCTATTTTTTCTCCGACACCAATGAACGAAAATGGTATCTTAAATTTCCTTGCAATGTTAAATATTACTCCGCCTTTTGTATCTGCGTCGTACTTAGTCAGCATTATCATATCAACACCGACACTTTCATTAAACGCCTCCGCCTGATGTATTGCGTTCTGTCCCATTGTCGAGTCAATAACAAGCAGATTCGATTTTGTAAAGCTGCCTTTAGAGTTAATAATGCGGTCAATTTTCATTAACTCTTCCATGAGATGTTTCTTGTTATGGAGACGGCCGGCAGTATCAATTATCAAAAGATCAACGCCTTTACTTTTTGCAGAGTCAACAGCATCAAAAACCACACTCGCCGGATCGGCTCCCTCGCCCTGTTTTATTATTGGAATGTTAATTCTATTCGCCCAACGTGTTAGTTGTTCTGTTGCCGCCGCTCTGAATGTATCTCCGGCAGCAAGAAGTACTTTCTTTCCTTTACCTACATAATGATTTGCAATCTTAGCGATAGAAGTTGTTTTACCAACGCCGTTTACCCCGAGTACAAGTATTATATTGAGAACATCCGGTTTTAAATCATATTTTTTTTCTTCTATGATCTCAAGCAGGTCTTTTTTTAGAATGTCAATGGCTCCGTCTATGTTGCCGATGTTTCTTGATTTTAATTTAGAGATAACATCGGCACTTAACGCTTGACCGATATCAGCCTGGATTAATGTCTCCTCGAGACTGTTCAGTTCCTCTCCGGACAGAACCTTTCCGCCAAATATCTTCCTTAATCTTGCACCAAGATTTTCCTTCTTAACTATACTCGCAGAGTAATAATCTTTATTCCCTGCACCCCTTTTTTTATTCATCACAAAAAAAATAAAAAAAGCCGCTGTAACCATTACCAAAACGACTGAACCTATAATAAAAAAAATAGAACTAAACATTATCTTTCCCCCATTTACACCATATCATAATCCATATAGTTTTCAATTCTTTTATAAAAACTCTCCTTCGTTTTCAGGTTATCCGGTTTACTAAGTTCCTTATCATCATTAAATAATTCCAGAGCATCCTTAGCGGCTGCCTCGATCAGTTTAAAGTCATTCACAAAGTCAGCAAGTTTTATATTCATGGAACCGGATTGTCTGTATCCGATAAAATC
>JBFZEO010000228.1:0-6319 GCA_041306845.1 Spirochaetota bacterium | reverse complement strand
CGAGCACATTTCTATTGATGTCAAATTCCGGTAATGAGCCGCTTACGTTAAAGTTGTAAAATTTACCTTTGCAATCTCCGGCAAGCTGAATTTCCCAGACACCCTTTCCTTTTTCTGATAACGGATACTTTTTAGAAACCCCGGAGAGGATATCATCATAGATATTTATGTTTATTGATAGGGCTGTCGGTGCCCATAGTTTGAATGATGATTTTTCTTTAGAATAGGTCAATCCGAGATCGTACCCTTCATAGAAAAACTCATCTTTATCGAGAACCCCAAACGGTATTACTGGGATCCGCTCTTTATCGAAACCGATATAATAGAGATCTTTTATATTCATGGGTTGAGTTTTGATAACCAGTTTTGTATTAAACAGGTTATATATATTAAAATCACAAATTTTCTCACCCTTAAAGAAAGAAATTCTTCCGGCATCTTCCTGTGCAATATTTTCGCTGAAATAAACAGTAATGGAATCGTTATCTTCCATAAGTGCTCTTAATAGATGATTTTTATGAGTTTTGTTCCCCATTTAATGTTCCTATCCTTTTGATTTTGCAATATCTCGATTTTTTTACTAAATTGATGATACCACAAACATTATATCTAATAAATAAAAAAACTAATTTTTACAATAAAATTATTTAATAATCTGTTGAATAAAAACGAATAATAATTTATAAAAAAGTGCAGATTAAATCTAAAATAAAATCAAGTTGCTGTAAATCGGAATAATGCTATGGAAAAATCACAAAAAGAGATATCTCGGGATTATTTTAAGTTAACACTTACCTCGGTTGTATTTTCTATATTCTTCTTTAATGTTTTAGCTATCCCGATTTCGGTTGCCGGACTAATCATGTCATTCAAATCAAAAAAAACGTCAGATGCCGGTGATATTAAGGCCTCACAAAAATATTCAAGAGTAGCCCTATTTTTGGGTTTTTGCGGTATTGTTATAACTCTTGTAACTTTTATCTTTGTTGTAATACTGATTATTTACGTTATAAATCTTGTCGGTAGTTACTATAATTTTAAACAGCTTTTTAATTAAAAGGATGTTTTTGTTCTGACGGAGAGGCGATCAATAATATAGTGGATTTTTTTGATGAAACTGCCGATTTTATTATGGAATGGAATTGTTGCCGGGGATCTTTTCAAATTATCAGAAACCGTTAATAATTGCGTCAGATCTTCCATTGGCACAAACAAATGGTGACAAATTGATTTTGAATTTTGTCGAGATATAGAAAGTTTTTAATAAAAGGCATATTGCCCCAGGAGTTCACAATGCGTACAGCTGAGATTGAAAGGATAACATCAGAAACAACGATTAAAGCGCTCATAAATCTTGACGGTGAGGGGAAATCACATATCAGCACAGGAATCCCATTCCTTGACCATATGTTGACCAGCCTCACAAGACACTCTGGCTTCTCGCTTGAACTCAAGGCGGCCGGTGACCTTGAGGTTGATTATCATCACACGATTGAAGATACCGGAATCGTCATGGGAGAGTTGATCAAAAAGGCGCTTGGCGATAAGAAGGGGATTGAGCGGTTCGGAGAGGCGACAGTTCCTCTCGATGAGGCGTTGACAAGAGTTGTGATCGATATATCGGGACGTCCGTTTCTGCATTTTGGTTTGTCGTTTCCGCAGAGTGACGATGGCAACACTCTAAATCCTTATTTGTTTGAGGAGTTTTTTAGGGGAATGGTAAACGCTGCCGGGATAACAATGCATATTGACGGATTGCGAGGCAGGAATTCACATCATATAATTGAATCTACATTCAAGGCTCTTGCGAGAGCATTAAAGAAATCTGTTGCAGTAACAGGTCGAGATATCCCGAGTACAAAAGGGATGCTTTAGTTTTTAAAAAGGGGATAAAATGATTGGCGTCATAGATTCAAAGATTTGTAATATTTTTAGTCTTACAAATATGTTAAAGAAAATAGGTTCGGACTTTGTTATAATCGATAAACCGGAGTTATTTGAAAAAGTTGACAGAATAATTATTCCCGGAGTCGGGGCGTATCCTAAGGCAATGGATAATTTGCGGATTTATAATCTACTTGATGGTATCAAAGATTTTGCGATGAAGGGCAAGCCGATACTTGGGATCTGTTTGGGAATGCAGCTTTTGTTCTCCGAATCGGAGGAGTTTGGTAATACACCCGGATTGAATCTCATCCCGGGAAAGATTGTCAAAATCAAAACTGATAAACCCTTGCCGCATATGGGGTGGAATAATTTGATGATAAAACGGCAATCTGCCATTCTCAACGGAGTAAAAGAAGACTCGGATGTTTATTTTGTACACTCGTATATGGCTCAAACTGATGATAAGTATGTTTCTGCTTACACGGATTACGGTTTGGATGTTCCTGCTGTGGTATTTAAGGACAATATTTTTGGATGTCAATTTCATCCGGAGAAGTCGATGCGGTGGGGCGAGATAATTCTGAAAAACTTCAGTTCACTGTAAATAAAATAATGGTCTATGCCCAAAGTATGGAACAGACCATTATTTTATTTTTCCCTCAATGCTACATTTATTTCAACCCGTCCCAATTCGGTTTCGATAGGTACAACAAGAGCTTCGATGTTTATGTCGCTTATCTCCATGTTTTGTCCGGAGAATATGGCCGGCGGAGTTACATCAAATTTATATCCGAGTTCCGACAATCTTGTTACGGCCCTGCCGGTTATCATGTTACCGAGTTCTGTTATTGTTGCCTTTGCCAGGTCGTCAAATTCAGTCAGAGTTTCTTCATTCATCTTGGAGGCGATGTTTAATGCTGTTTTTTTTGTCAGGTCAAATATGACTCTACCCTCAACCTGTCCTACAAGTCCCACAATAACTGCTATGTCAAGAATGGGAATAGCCTTTGCCTTGAGGCTGACGTTTTCCCTTTTTACCTGCAGACCAAGAACCTCTTTTAGAACACTCACAGAGGACTCAACAAAAGGATTTATATATTCTACTCGCATAGTATCAGCTCCTTTGATTATTTGCTAAATATCGAACTCAACCTTGACAGAATTTTTTCCCGATCCAGCGGTTTTACAATGTAATTCTTGGCACCGAGCATCAGAGCTTTTTTTACAAGATCTTCTTTGCCGAGAGCGGACATCATTATTACATTGGCTTTTTTATCAAACTCAAGAATTTTTTCGAGACAGGTTATCCCATCCATTGTCGGCATTGTTATGTCGAGTGTAACCAGATCAACGTTAGGATATAATTCTTTATATTTCTCAAGCCCAAGAGCTCCATCAGTTGCTGTACCGATAACTTCAAACTTCTGAGACTGCAAAATCTGAGATATTTGCTTTACCATAAACACGGAATCGTCTATTATAAGCACTTTGTAGAAAGAGCCGTCTCCTTTATCTCCAATAGGGGAATCTTCAGCCATAATTATCCTCACTGTATTTTAAAATCTAACCAAATTATAGTTTAAAAAAATATTTATTTCAATATTTATATCGGAAAATGTGGAATACTTATTACTATTGCAAATCAAATCGAACATTTAATAATTAGAGGAATTCTGTATTTATTGAAAATAATCTTGTTATTAATTGTATTTTTATTTATATTACCCCTATAAATTTATAATTAGACGGATTATTACTATGTCATTTGATTTAACTGAAGAATGTGGTGTTTTTGGGGTATCGCTCGAAAATCCCTCCGAAGACATATTTAAATTTGTACATCTCGGTCTATTCTCCCTGCAACACAGAGGACAAGAGAGCTGCGGTGTTGCATACAAAAAGAATGGAATAGAGGTTATCAAAAGCAAGGGTTTGGTTAGTGAGGATTTTTCTGATTTGCTTCCCGACAATACTCCTTCGTCACTTGCAATCGGGCATGTCAGATATTCTACTTGCGGGGCATCGAACCTTGTGAATGCTCAGCCGCTGCTTTTTAGTTGTAATAAAGGCGATGTTGCTATTGCGCATAATGGGAATCTGCCGAATTCCGATATTATCAAGAATCAGCTTATAGAGGCCGGAGCGATTTTTCAAACTACATCGGATTCGGAATTGCTTATTCATTTGTTATCAAGAATTCCCGGAAAAAGTTTTGACGACACTATAACGACTGCGTTAAAACAACTTGATGGGGCTTACTCAATGCTCGTTATTAATGGGGACACGTTAACTGCTTTTAGAGATAAACTCGGATTTAGACCACTTTGCTTTGGTAAGATAAATGGAGGTTATGTTTTCTCTTCAGAAACGGCTGCTCTCGATATAATTGGGGCGACAGATATTGAATTTGTTAAACCGGGAGAGATAATTTTCTGCACTAAGGGTAAAATTGTAAAACGGGAATTCTTTGCAACGGCTTCTGAGAATACGCAATGTGTTTTTGAATTAATATATTTTGCCAGACCTGATTCTTATGTTTTTGAAGAATCAGTTTATCAGTTCAGACTCAAAGCCGGAGAGAAATTAGCTGATAGAAGGATAAGAGATACAGATCTTGTAATCCCGGTTCCCGATTCCGGTAATTCTGCGGCTTTAGGGTTCTCAAGAAAATCTGGAATACCTTTTGATTTTGGATTGATGCGTAACCATTATACTGGCAGGAGTTTCATTAAACCTGGACAAAAAAAGAGGGAAGACTCCGTTAAGATAAAATTAAATCCGATTAAAAGTGTGATAAAAGGAAAAACTCTTTCTGTAATAGATGACTCTCTTGTACGAGGTACAACTTCAAAAAAAATTGTAAAAATGTTAAGAGATGCCGGTGCTGTTGAGGTGCATATGTATCTGTCGAGTCCTGAGATAGTTTCGAGTTGCTACTTTGGAATTAATACTCCGACTAAGGAAGAATTAATTTCTTCTAACAATTCACCGGAAGAGATTGCCAGAATAATCGGAGCGGACTCCGTTACTTTCCTTTCGCTTGGAGACCTGAAGAATTGTCTAACTGAGAGTAATAAATATTGTTATGCCTGTTTCACCGGTAAATATCCGATAAAAATAGAAGATGAATACCATGAAATCAGTTGTAAATAAATTTGAATATCAAAATGGAGATAAAATGAAGAAATTAAGTTTAATTGTCTGTCTTAATGTGCTGATTGCACTGTTTACCGGTTGTTTTAATATTGGAGTCTCAAAACCGCTTGATACAAAGTTTTTTAACTATTCTCAAGACATGAAAGATTATCTAAAGAAGATAACTATAAAATCAAAATATCTTTCTCTTGAAAAGGAAACGGCAATTGTAAATACGAAAGATTTTTCAGTAACAAACAAATATGTAATTCCTTTTCTATATTACAATCTAAGTGTGTATAATATTGATCCGGCTACAATTAAGCAGGATGAGATTGAAAAATTCTTTGAGAATACTGCATTTTATAGGGCACAGAATGAAATACTGTATAAAGAGGCAGTTGCTAAAGGCGTAAAAATAACTGACGATGAGGTTTCTCAGCAGATTGATAGTATCGCCAATGGGAATGTTGAGCAATTTAAATCTCTTATTTCAAAATCGCCTTTAACAATGGAGTATATAACTCTTGATTTGAGGCAAGTTTTAACTATAGAAAAATATAAAAAAGATGTTTTGCAGAAAGATATAAATATATCAGACAAAGATATAAATGAATATTTTCTTAATAATCCGACAGCATCTCTCATAAACCCGAGAGTTAAAGGGAGACACATTCTAGTAAAGATCGATGCAAAAAAAGGCAAGGAAGCGGCTCGTACTAAAATTGAAAAGGCACTCACTGATTTAAAAAGTGGCAAAACATTTGAAGATACGGCAAAGAAATATTCTGAAGATGATCTGACATCTACCGCCGGCGGTGAATTTGGAGATTTTATCGAAAGAGGATCTATGGATCCGGATCTTGAAGATAAGATGTTTGGAACTCAGGAAGGGAAGATTAGTGAAATTTTTGAAACATCTTATGGTTTTCATATTGTGAAGATAGACAAGATTGAGAGTGAGAAAAAAGCAACTCTTGATGAGGTTAAAGATTTCATCAGTAAATTACTGACTATCAAGAAGAAAAACCAGCTTGTTAATGATGAGATAGAGAGGGTTAAAAAGAAATATAACCTGAAATACGTTATATAATCTGAAAAGAAAAAGCCCGGTGAACAGTTGAAATATATTGTCCCGGGCTTTTTTTATTATTTCTTTTTATTGTCTTTCTTTATTTTGTACTCGCTTTCTCTCTTGTCTTCCTGAACAATTGAGTCGTCTATTTTTTCAATAATTTTATTTATTTCTTATGCTTTTTATGATAAATTTGATTTTATTTCTTTATGGTTAATTTAT
>JBFZEO010000227.1:0-5889 GCA_041306845.1 Spirochaetota bacterium | reverse complement strand
CAGGTAGTTTTTCCTTACATCTTCGTAATCTGCAAAAACCAGATCAATCAACATCGGTCTTTTTACACCCACCAGACAAAGAGAGTACTCAAAATCTCCTTTACCGATAATATTTTCCTCTTTCATTCCGGAGATCTCCTCCATCGCTTTATTCCAAACCGTAACAAAACCGTTCTTATCTATGGCAAATACCGGATCCGGCAAAAACTGGATCATCTGATAAAACTTCTTCCTTGAATTAACAAGATCTTTCTCTCTCTCATTCAACATCTTACTCATATAATTAAACTGATATATAAGAGATTCCAGTTCGCTGTAGCCTGAATAAACTATCGGATTATAATAGTTACCCGACGCTATCATGCCGCATTTGTTTATAACCTCTTTAAATGGCTTAAAAAATCTTTTTGCAATGTAAAAACTAAAAAATATCAACAGAAAAACAAATGTTCCGGCTATAGAAACTGTCATTATTATCATGTTATAAAGCTGTCTGTACTGCAAATTATATGAATGATATACAATTACGCTCCATCCGGTCTCGCTTATAACACGTTTTCTTACAATCATTTTATTACCGGAGAGATAAACCAGACTTCCCTCAGGACTCTCCTTTATTCTCCAAAAACTATATTCATATTCCTGCTCATAAACCCTGTTAATATCAGTATGAAAGATTATTTTCCCGCTCTCATCAACAATTTCCATAATCTCATCTTCACTCGTCTTCTTACGCATCAGATGATCGTGTATATAATTTAGACTAAAATCTATAACAAAAACATAATCTCCCATCCTCTTTGATATGCTGAATGTGGGAAAACCCGTACTACTCGAAATATAGACCGGAGAATAATAAAATTTATCACTATCCCTTGCTTCATAAAAGACTGGATTATTTCCTCTTACAATCCCCATATAATCACCAATATCCGGAGCTACGCCTATAACCTTCCCCGATAGATCCAGAATTTCTATTCTTTCTATGTTAGGAAAATTCTTTATTTTAAATTCAAGATATTTCTGCTTATCGGTTACAATACCATTAGAAAAACACAGATAACTATCATTTATCATCTTTTGAGGCATCCTAATATCATCCGATATTTCCTTTGCTATTCTATCAAGAATTATCCCGTTAGTTCTGTTTAATTGCACCTGATAGTGGATAAATAGAAATTTTAACATAAAAAAGAATATCAGCCCGATAGTCACAAAGCAAACAATAAGATATGAGACAATAAACATTGATTTTAAACTCTTAAATATCATTTATTATTTTAACCTCACAAATTTATCACCAATTACGTTAAGCATAAAATAATCCCTGTCAACATCACCATTCTCATCAAACGAAAAAGGTTGCTGCATCCCCGGATAATCCTTCAACTTCATAAGTTCCGTTTTTATCTTACCAATATCTTTTGTACCAGTACTTGAAATAATATCTCTCAGAAGATAGATAACTTCGTAAGTTGTCATTGAGGCAAACGAGGGCTCCATTCTATAAACTTTATTGTAATCTTTTCTGAAAGTATTCCATCTGTTGCCTGGATAATCAATATCTGTCATCCCGGCAACACGTATATTCTCCAGTGTATCACCGCCATTAGTGATAAGATCCATCGTATTTGCCCACATGCCGGAGTAAACAAATCCCCGGAAACCAACCTTCTTCAACTGCTGCAAGAATATGGCATTATCGAGTGCCGGCAGAACAGAAACTACGCCTTCCGGTTCATACTTCATTATCTGACCGGCTAACTTATAAAAACTTATTTTATTCCCGGAGGTATATCCAATCTTAGTTAAAACCTCTCCGCCTTTACTTTTAAAGTATCCGGCAAAGCTCTCGCAGACACCATCGCTATATGCTGCATTTGTATTCTCATAAAATAAAACTACTTTTTTTATCTTATCTTTCTCAAGTGCAAACTTAGCTAACTCTACACCCTGTCTCTCGTTGGATGATATAAATGTAAAGAAGTTATCATCGTGCCCCATAAAGATCTGTGAACTTATCGTCGGACTGAGGATGAGAATGTCATTAGCGTTTGCATAGTCAAATATCTTAACGGCAGAACCGCTGGGGTATGGACCAACAACAACTTTTATATCATTCTTCTTAAAATCCTCAAGCGCGCTAAGAGCCATATCGGGATCATTCCCATCATTTTTAATGACAATCTCGAGTTTTTTACCATTAATTCCGCCATTCTTATTTATCTCATCAGCTGCCATCAGAGCCGCATTACGCCCATCCACACTTATAGCAGATGCCCTCCCCGTCAACCCGACCGAGAGACCTATCCTCACAACTCCGGAACATCCGCAGAGGATAAAAACGGCGGCAAACATGAGAAAACATCTAATTATCATTGCAGACCTCTATTATTTCTGAGGAACTTCCAAAAAACACCAATTTTAACCTCTTCCGGTTAAGATTTGTTTAGAAGTGCCTTATAGATATCTTAAGTATATGAGGATTTTGTTTTAAATTCAAATTAAACGGAATAATAATCAGATTTTATCTATTTTTAAATTCACAGATCTGACCCATTGAGATTTGCAGAAATACTTCTCATTCACACGCATTATCTCATCGAGCGTTATACCCGACAGATCATCGTCCGAAAAAACCGGATCGATATACTTTCTGATGTTAAGATAACGTTCGATCTCATGCATCTCAAGCTGGATCTGCCTCATCTCCATTACATCCTCAAACCGCTTTACTGTAAGGTGTTTTTGTGGAGAATGGGTTATTTCGTGAAAAAGTTCAAAAACTTTCGGTGTATTGGCAGATGCCGTAGAAAGACTGAAACAGGCAAATCCTGTTTCCTTCACCGGCATGACGTTTACAGACAACGAGTAGCACAGATTATGCTCTTCACGCAGTATTGCCATGAGGGGAGATGTCAGACCGCTCGAGTACATCGTCGCCAGAAACCTCAGCAGCCTCATATCGCCGGAGTCTACCGGAGGAGAGAGACAGATTATATCATCTTTTATAAACTCAGGGCTCTTTTCGAATGGGGCTGCTTTATCATAAACAAAATCAACCGGCTTATAATTTGTTGGATTTCTAAGCTGTACTGCTCCGCCGAACAGATCTCCCATTCCGTCTCCAAATGGACTGTTTTTAGATACATTTATAATTCTAACCGGATATCCCATGTACTTTTCATAAAAATCAACGGCATTGCTGTATTTAAAGTTATCTATATCTGCTTTGCTGCCGATCGCACCATAATCTGAAAAAAGAAATCTCCCCAGATTATAGTAATGAGCACTCTCCGGAGAGGCGAAATTATCAAGATACTCTTCGATAACAATTTTTCTTTCCTTATTAAAAGCATCTTTATCCGCTTTTAGACCGCCGATTACCCGTTCCAGGAAATCATCTTTGTAATATGAGATGTAGCGGTCAAGTCCCGTCATGTAGAATACTATCTTTGATGTCGAGGTATATGCATTCCATCTGACTTTTTTAGAATCGTACTCACTCCACAAATCCTCAAAATTCTTGCAGACAAGATGTTCCACGAGATGACCAAGACCGCGCTCGCCGACGCCCTCATCATAATCAAAAACAATGTAAAATCCTGAAAAATCAGTCTGGCTTTTTAAATTTATTATACTCATTCTACAACATATCCATTAGTTAATTTTATATTACACAAAGCTGCTCAATATACAATAAAACTTATTTTAAAACAAGAGTTCTTATGAAATCGGTATTAATTTTACCTGCATCACGGATTATTTCTGCAAATGCTCATATTTTCAGATTTATCCAAATCTATTGTCCGCAGTATTTTTGCAGGATTACCAGCTATTATTATATTATCCCCAAAACTCTTTGTGACTACCGATCCCGAAGCAACAATCACGTTATTTCCAAGCGAAACGCCCGGATTTATAACTGCATGCCCGCCGATCCAGCAATTATCTCCGATAGTTATCGGTTTTGCATATTCCTTACCGCTGCACCTTTCTGCCGGGTGAATGGGATGAGTTGCCGTATAAATCCCAACTTGAGGTGCTATAAAACAATTTTTCCCGATCCTTACCTCGGCAACATCAAGTATAACACATCCGTAATTTGCATAAAAGTTCTCTCCGACATGGATATTCACGCCATAATCACAATTGAACGCCGGTTCTATATAAATATTCTCTCCTGTAGAACCGAACAATTTCTTAAAAAGTTTTACTCTCCGTTTCAGTTTTAGAATGGAGGTTTTGTTTATCCTCTCCGTCATTTTCCTCGCCCAAATACGCATTGTAACCAACTCTTTATCCATCGAATTATAATATTCTCCACAAAGCATTTTCTCTTTTTCGCTCATATAAAAAAACTCCTTAACAACATTCCCGATATTTTACAATTATATCCTGTAAAGAAATAAGTTATTGGTTACATCTTAATAATCAGTTCTGGATGAATTGTAAATTTTGACCATAGGATGATTATTTACAAATTAAAAGATCTGATTCTTTTTAAGAAGACCACCTAAAATATAAACGCAAAGTACAATTATACTCACTAACTCACGGTACTTTCATGCCAAAAACAATATATACTCTCTGATAAGATTATATCACTATGAATATGTAAAATCAAATTGTTACTTTCTATCGAGTATTTAAAAATAAAATATGTTATTCTTTACTTGAGGGCACCTCTAATAACCTGCTTTGTATTTCAAATAAAGTGGTTTTTCCCATAGAAGAGAAGATGAAGTCACAGCATAATCTGTTTATGTGGGAATCTCAGCGACGAAGTATATGAGAAAAAGAACGAGTATGAAACCAAGTGAGGTTATTAGAGATGTCCTTGAGTATATTCTTAAAAAAAGAGGAGGATCAGAATGCTTACAAAAAAGATTTACGATGAAGCGTGCGGGAGAGCCGTTAAAATGTTAGAAACTGCAGGGATCAAGATAACGGGTAAGGAAAAGTCGGAGATGCAGGTTGCAGAATACGGACTCGATATGTTATCTGAGATCGGCCTTCAACTAATTGTTTATCTCAATACGGATCGCTGCTGTGCTAAGGAATTGATTCTATTCCCCTTGCAAACCTGCCCAGAACACAGGCACCCGGCAATCGAAGGGACTCCGGGCAAGGAGGAGACTTTCAGGTGCCGATGGGGAAAGGTTTACCTGTATGTTTCCGGTTCTCCGACCCCTCATCCTCACGCAAAGGCACCTTTGAACAAGGAGAAGTATTTTACGGTTTGGCATGAGATAGAATTAAATCCAGGTGAACAATATACTCTCCAGCCGGACACCCTTCATTGGTTCCAGGCAGGGAACGAGGGGGCAATTGTGTCGGAGTTCTCAACAAGAAGTCGAGATGAGTGTGATATTTACACCGATCCTTCTATCAATCCGGGATTAAGAAGGAGTGTGTAGTTTTTGTAGGGATGCTATTTTATATTTCATTTTTTATAAATTGGGAATGGTTGAAGGTTTGGTTTTTATATACCAGATTGTGACTGTCCTCTATTTTTTTTGGCTATGGTAAAAAAATAGAGGATTCCGGGATTGATACATTTTTAATGTAGAATTCATGATATAAATGGGAAAATCCATTCTATTCAACAAAGAAAACTATAAAAATCATACAAAAAATGTAATTGATATTTTGGGAATGCCTTAAAATCGTTGATGAATAAAGATTTTCTCAAGTGTCAGGGCATACCTTTCCCAGCTTGGTGGAATGAGGATAATGCGAGAATGTTTATTGTTAGTAAAAAATGCTAAGTTTTTACGCTTTTTCTATAGAAGCCGGATCTCCGTGACGTAGGAGAAGCTATTGATGACTTCTATCTTCATTATATCTTGCCTATGGTAATTTACCTGCCTATTCGGATCAACCTGC
>JBFZEO010000225.1:0-10235 GCA_041306845.1 Spirochaetota bacterium | reverse complement strand
CTAAGAATGGGATTGATGTCTACGAATCCGGAGATTATGCAGCAGCTAAAAAAGTTTTTGCTGCTTATCCCGATTCGCCTGCCGCAGCCGCATACATAGCGATAATCACCGCCTCCGAAGCTGGTGGTGCAAAGAGCCTTGATGACAAACTAAAAGGTGTTTACTCAGCATACGGCATGTTTGAGAGCGCACTGAGATCGGCAAAATTTGAAGAGGATAAAATCTGTATATTAAAGCTCCGTTCGTCTCTCTCGCTGAATGTGCCGGATGAGATTTTTAATAAGAGAAACAGTGCAATAACCGATCTGAACGCAATGTTATCATTCTCAAAAACAACGAAGAAAGAGGGAGCCGGAATTTATAAAAAACTGATAAACATCTACATGGCAGATAAAAATCAGAAAAAACTCAGATTAACTATCGAAAAATCCACGAAAGTGATGGAATAATATTTATAAAATTGAATTATTGTAACTAAAACTAAACAAAGTAATCGGATTCATTGTGATGATGGTTGCTTTGTTTTTTTATCTTGATCCTGAAATCCGGTTTTAACTGGTAAAAATCAGACAAGGATAAAAATATGGCGGATAAAACAGCGGCTGCGATATTAATCAGATAATAAACATCCTCATAACCGCTAAGAAACCATCCGAGAAAAAAGTTTTTCTGATAATCATGCAGGACAAAAAGAACAAGTATGGAGCCTATAAAATTAAATATTCTGCCGTTTTTTACATTGAACACAAGGTAAGCCGAATAATAAACACTCAAAAGGATAGAAATAATTACAATATAAAGTATCTTTAGCGGACTTGTCAGCAAAAAAACGATGTCAATCTTATAAAAACTTAGAGAATAGGTTACAAGAAGCAGCAGACCAACCGCCATAAAAAACAGAAAATATCTTATAAATTCGCCAGATTTCTTCATAATCCATCTCTTTTATCGTTATTTCTAAAAACAACGTCCGAACAGGATACCACTTTTATTAAATTTTAGTCAAGTCATATGGTAAAAGTTTAAGCGGCTCAAACTCTATAAATATCCCTTATAACATCGGAGATTACACGTATTCCGCGTTCCACCACGCTCTCCTCCTGTGAATAGGTTATCCTTATGCATTGATATTTATGGGCATAACTATCCTCGATACCCGGGAAAAAATACTCACCCGGGATAACAAGTATCCCTTTTGATTTTAACGTTTTATAAAGTTCCTTTGAAGTAACCGGGAGCTCCTTAAACCATAGCCACAGGAAAAAAGCCCCCTCATTCTCATGCACATAAAAATCAACATTTTTCGGAAAAAGCTCGTCAATAAGAGCTATTGCCCTCTCGGATCTCTTTTTATAGTAAGGTTTTATGATCTCATTTTTTATTGTCAGGATAGACATATCCTCTAAAAGCGGATAAAATATCGCCTGACCAAAGCTCCCCGGAGCGAGATTTACAACAGCATTAATCGACTCAAGTCTTGTGATAACCTCCTCAGCGGCTATCACAAAACCTGTCCTCAACGATGGAAGCCCGAGTTTCGACAGACTGAAAGAGAGTATAACATTCTCATCAAAGAAAAGCTCGGCATCCTTAAAGATTATACCGGGGAACGGATCTCCATACGCGTTATCTATGATAAGCGGAATGTTGCTCTTTTTTGAAATTGATAACAAGCGGGTCATCTCGTCATCGGTAAGGAGATTACCGGTGGGATTAGTAGGACGCGTTACACATATCGCACCGATTGTTTCGTCTATATTCAGGTTGTCAAAATCAACCATGTACTTAAAACGGTTTTTACCGGTAATCTTTATGAGAGGTTTACAAGCGGTGAACATATCCGGCTCAAGTCCCTGATCGGTGTAGCCTATATACTCAGGCACGAGGGGAAAACAAATCTTTTTTAAAGTATTGTCAGGATATCTTCCAGCAAACATATTGAACAGATAAAAAAAAGCGTTCTGACTGCCGTTTGTAACTGCAACATTTTTATATGATATGTTCCATCCGTAAGTTTTATAAAAAAAATCGGCTATTCCGCAGATAAACTCTTTTTTACCGGCAGGAGAATCGTACCGCCCGATGATATCCTCAAAGTCTCTTCCTGACTTGATAATACTCTCCATCCTGCATCTGAAAACATCTTCAACTTCCCTGATAAGAGCCGGATTACCGCCGCCCATCATCACAACCTCGGGATCATCAAGCGCCAGTCCCATGTCAATCATCAACTCACCGATGCCTGACACACTCCCAAATTTATCTCCAAAAACAGAATATCTCATTTTACCTTCTTAATATCATCCCTGGAAATTATAAATTCGAGTGCATCGGTATCATACCCGCCGGCAGTATCCGATTTTACCCTGAAATTCATGATATTATCTCTTATAAGATAGTATTTCTTTTCATGATAGATAAGCGAACCGGGTCTGTTTGATAATAAGAACTTATCGGTATCTGAAAAAATCTGAGTATAAGTTTTATAGGAATCAATAATACCTGAGTTTAACTTCTCAAACGATGACGGCTGACTTGTAAATCCCGGATTCAACTCTCCGCCATTCCCCAGGAAGCCGAGAACAGACCTCAACCCTCCGCTGAAATCAGCCGACAACAGAGCAATATTATAATCATGTTCAATATACACTCTTTTCAGGTAATCTTCGATGTCAAGAGTTTCAATCTTTGCATCGATATTTTTGCCGTCGAGAGCCTTTTTTATCTCATCGGCGGTCAAAGCAAGTTTATTGTCGAGTTTCGGAATCAACAGTTCCATTTCACCCTCAACCGGATGCTTCTTGTCATATTTTCTCTTTTTTATTTTTAGAGATTTATTTATTTTTTCGCTATTTACCATTCCAGCCAGACCAAAATCATCTTTTATGATAGGCATAATTTTGTCGGCATACAAAGCGTTCTCGTTCCTGTTTTTAAAGAATGTTAAAATCATCTGAGCATCGCCGCCAATGCCGGTATCAATCAGACGAGCCCTGTTAATTTCGCTCCGCATCTTGTATATATCAGGGAGATTCCCATGACTGCAACTTACTATATCAGCATTACCGTCAATGAAAGTAACCAGCGCATCCTGATAATATTTGTAAAATTTGAGTTCTATCTCATCTGTAAACGGAAGTGTTACCCCGCCATATTTTTTAAAGTAAAAATTATTCCTTTCAAATCTTGCAAGTTCATAGTTAAGTTTGACAATCTTATACGGTCCGGTACCGGTCAGAGAAGAAACATCGAGATCCTCCATCATCCTGTAATCCGTTATCTTGAGGAGATCGGCACCTTTTATAATCGGAATTCTTGTCAGTGACAAAAGGAGATCGGGATATGAAGTTGTAATCGTAAACTCATAATCACCGGTTATTTCAACTGCGATTTGCTGAGACAATTCAAAGTAATAGGATTTTATCAGTGTATTGTCATAGATTCTTGTCAAAAAATTAATGCTCTCCGCAACGTCGGCGGCAGTAAGCGGCGTACCGTCCGAAAATTTTACACCTTTTTTTAATTCTATTTTCAGACTATTCCCATTAACCTGAAAACTCTCCGCCAGCTCTCCGGTATACTCCCCGGTGGTTTTATCTACAGTGAGCAGCGAGTTAAAAACACAACTCTTTATAATTTTTTCCGACTCATTCTGCTGAATATACGGATTGAATCCCTGCGGGACATCACCGGTTGAGATGGTCAAAGAGGCCTTATGCGGCATCTTGTTGATGACAGAATAATTAATCGTGTAACTTCCGTCCCCCTCTCCGATATAATTACTCTTCAACTTATCCTCGCCGCAGCCCACGAAAATCATCATATTCAGAACAATCGCAGAGAGCAGATATTTCTTATAATCTTTCATATTATTATTTATCCCCGATCTTATGGTTTAATGTAATGGCATCCGAGCGATCTCGAATTGTGTATTGCAGAATCAACTATGGCTGATGCAGTTATTATCGCATTCCTCAACTCAATAATATCCCTGTTAAGTTTAGCCTCTTTGTAGAACTTTATTATCCTATGGTAATAATAATTCAGATCCGACTTTGCTCTTTCGAGTCCTTTAGCAGTCCTTATTATCCCGGCATAATTCCACATGGTAAGTTTGATAACCTGGAGATCCTGCTTAAGGAGAAGCGGATCAAACTCCTCGACATTCTGAGGAGCCTCCCAGTCAGGGATGTTCTCAAGACGTGAAAGTTTAATATCCTTAAATGTACTGTGAATATCGGTAGCCGTCAGCTTTGCCCACAATAGCCCCTCAAGGAGCGAAGTAGAAGCAAGCCTGTTTGCTCCATGCAGACCGGTACAGCTCACCTCTCCGATAGCATAGAGATTCTTTATAGAGGATCTCCCGTTCAGATCAACTTTAACACCGCCGCAGAAAAAGTGCGCCGCCGGAACAATCGGGATCGGCTCCTTCGTTATATCTATCCCGCCCTTAAGACAGGTTTTATAAATATTTGAGAAACGCTCGGAAATCTTGCCGTCCCCCTCATAATAATTTGCAATATCAAGGAGCATAAACTCGGAACCGGTCTTCGCCATCTCCTCATATATCGACCTTGCAACCACATCACGAGGAGCAAGCTCCTTCAGCGGAGAATAATACTTCATAAACTGCGTACCGTTGTGATTGAGAAGTTTAGCCCCCTCGCCCCTTAACGATTCGGAAATCAGAAATCTCTTTATGTCCCTGTGAAAAAGGGAGGTCGGATGAAACTGAACATACTCCGAATTAATTATGTCGGCGCCCGCCCTGTAAGCCATACTTATCCCGTCACCTGTTGCAGCGGCAGGATTTGTTGTGTGCTGATAAAGATTGCCGACACCGCCGGTGGCAAGGATAACCCGCTGTGCAAGGAAAGTTTCAACCATTCCCTCAAGGTTATTGAGAACATAGACTCCCATTACCTCTCTCTTTTTGTAGAGTTCCTGGCAGTCTTTAGAATGGTGATTATTTGTAATTAGATCGACAGCGGTGTGCGAACTGAGTATTTTTACGCCGATCTTCAGTGCATATTTAATCAGAGCCTCCTCGATCATATCGCCGGTGTGATCCTCATAGTGCACGATTCTTCTGTGGGAATGAGCTGCTTCCTGCGTATAATCGACTTTCCCGTCACTCTGTTTGCTGAACTGTATGCCTATTTTCTCCGCAAGAAAATCAAAAACCAGTTTAGGCCCATTCTCAGAAAAAAGTTTAACAGCCCTGACGTTATTGTAAAACGACCCGGCGTTTATAATATCTTTATACAGATCGTGGGGATCATCATCCTCTCTCCACGCAATTATACCGCCCTGCGCATAAAAAGTGTTCGAGTCGCTGATCTCATCGGTTTTTGTTATCACAAGAACATCGAGTCCCAATTCCTTTAAAAAAACGGCACATGACAGCCCGGATATACCGGCACCGATAATTATCGTATCGTAAACTCTTTTCATACCAAAACTCCCTTTATAAAAAAAAGACATCACATTCTCTAAAAACAAGCAGAAGCTCACTGATTATTCTAAAGATACCACTTAAGCCAACGCAGAAAATTGCGGTTAAACTACTCTTTAATTAGACTGAAATCAAAAACCTTAACAGAGTGCGTAAGCTCCCCAAAAGATACAAAATCGACACCGATCTCATTGATCTCTTTTAGACGGGCAGCATTCATGTTACCGCTGACCTCTATCTCGCACCTCTTGCTTATAAGATGATAAGCCTCTTTTATCATCACATTGTCCATATTATCAAGCATTATCCTGTCCACATTATTATCAAGAGCCTCTTTTATCTCATCGAGGTTTCTCGTTTCCACTTCGATCTTATATTTGCTTCCCCATTTTTCCCTCACGCGGCGGACAGCTTCGGTTATCGAACCGGCCCCGTCAATATGATTATCTTTTATCATCACCATATCATAAAGTCCCATCCTGTGGTTGACCCCGCCGCCGCATCTCACCGCATATTTCTGCAAAGCCCTCAGTCCCGGCAAAGTCTTTCTCGTATCAAGCACTCTGGTAACATTCCCGGCGACACTCTGCAGCTCCGCCGTCCTCGTTGCGATCCCGCTCAGATGGGACAGGATATTGAGCGCAGTCCGTTCCCCTTTGAGAATGGAGATAATCTTCCCGGAAATCTTCGCAGCAACACTCCCTTTCTCTATAAAATCGCCGTCCTTAAACAACAGTTCTACGTGTAATCCGGCATCGATCCTCCGGAAAACTCCCGCAAAGATATCGATCCCGCACACAACTCCGGTATCTTTTGCCTTGAGAATGTAAACAGCCTTTTCATCACTAAAAATTGCCTCGGAAGTAACATCTCCGACCCCATCAAAATCCTCAAGAAGTGCATCATCTATAATTTTATTTACTAATTGTTCATCCATAAAAAAAGTCCCCGTAAAAAAGTATTCAACAGGTTTTATATACAAATTTTTAAATTTTGTCCAAAAATATATAATTTCATTTACCTTTAAAAATTCACAAAAAACATTTTGCTTTTAATTGAAAAATATTTTATTCTCACAAACGGATTAAGTTTTTTTGAAGGAATTTTTTTGTGTCAACTTTATATATAGCCGCGACTCCGATCGGCAACTACCGGGACATCTCACTACGGGTCATGGACACGATCAAGGATGCAGACTTTGTCATCTGTGAAAACGAGAAAGAGTACAAAAGACTCACATTTGGACTCGGTTTACCTCTAAAAGATTATATCGTATCGGATAGGAAAAACGAACATGAAGCCATGACAGATGTTATTGCCAGGCTCGATGCGGGTAAGAATGGTGTTCTCGTGACAGACTGCGGAACTCCGCTTTTTGAGGATCCCGGGTTTCCGGTTATAAATCAGGCAAGGATAAAAGGACATAAAATAGTTTCACTTCCCGGGGCAAACTCGCTTATAACAGCACTAACGTTAGTTCCGTTTGAAGTTAAAACATTCTACTTCGGCGGCTTTATCTCACAAAAAAAAGGGGAACGGGAGACCGACCTGCTCCGTCTGCTCAAACGAAAAGAGACAGTGATAATACTTGAAACACCATACAGACTGACAAACATGCTTGAACTACTCAAAAACTACTCGCCGGAGAGAGAGATCTGCATCCCTTATAATCTCACAATGGATGACGAAAAAATATACAGCGGTAAACCTGATAAGGTTTTTGATGAATTGCAGAAAGATAACGTGAAAAAAGGGGAATTTCTCGTAATAATCCGGGGAAAGTAAAATAATGCTTACTAAAAAAATCTTACTATTTTTTATAATAATCACATTCAACATAACGGCAGCGCTCTTCGGAAATGAAAAAATCGGCGATAGAATGGAGCCTGAGACAGAGACAAAATTTATAAACGAGATACAAGCCAAAGATATCATAGGTAATTCGGGAATTATCGACGGTTACTTTGTTGAAAAAAACAAATCATACGAGCTGCACCTTGAATACAATATGAAAAAGAAATACATAAAAATGATTCTTTATAAACTTACAAAAAAAGAGGTCATCTTTGATGTTGAGAGAAAAGATGACCTTATAACTTACAACACCTTATCGGGACTTTTCCCGGCTATGAGAATTCAATACCTATTAAACGATATTTCATTCATGCTGGAAAAAGACACAAATTCACTGAAATTATATACAACCAAAGACGACCAGTATGCCGGAATCGACGACCAGAATTTCCTCTACAAATTTGATGACGGTTATCTTGTTAAAAAATCAAAAGGGATCTACACTGCCAAATATTTCATCGATTCCGGTCTTATAAAAAGAATAGAACTCTGTACATTCAAAAACAAGGCTGTTATAGTTCCCGAGTATTTTGCCAAATAATTGCAGGTTATTAAAGATGCCCTTTATCAAGAGTTATCCTTGATACGGCGTCAAATACAAATCCCCTTTATAAAATATAATTTTTATGTTACTATTCCCGAAAATATATCCCGATATAAAAGCTGGTGACAAATGACCGATAAAATTATCTGTTTTGACAATGTAAAATACCATTATCCTCAACACGAGGACAACGTAATATTTGACGGACTGACACTCTCGGTTGAAAAGGGGATCACCTCTTTATGCGGGCAGAACGGCACCGGTAAGTCAACGTTCTTTTTGTTGAGTTCGGGAATGGTACTCCCCGTTGAAGGCAGAGTCACCATTGACGGAAAGGAAACTTCGCTAATCAAAGATGACATCAGAGCCAAACAGGAGCTGGTCTCCTACGCCTTTCAGAATATGGAATTTGAAACAGACGACAAAACAGGTGAACTACTCGACTACGTTTACTCGGAGGGGTTCCATTCAAATAAAGACGGCAAACTCGTCGAAGAGATCAAAAAACGCCTTAACCTGAACAATCTCCTGAACAAGAGTGTAAACATCCTCAGTAAAGGTGAAATGCAGAGAGTTGTTGTTGCATTTTCACTTTTATACGGATCAAAGATAATCATGCTCGATGAGCCTGTTTTTGCACTTGAAGACAAGGATAAAACAGCAGTTTTCGATTTTGTCACAGATTATGTGCGGCGCAGCGGTCTTTCGCTTTTGTATTCGGCTCACGAGCTGGAACTGACGAGAAAGTACTCTGATAAGATGCTCCTTTTTTATAAGAATGGGAAAGTTGCCCATGATACGACAGAATCACTATTCACCACAAAAAACCTGGAAGATGCATATGAGGTTCCATATGCCATGCTGAAGCAAAAAGAGTCTCTATATAGAGAAACTTTATCTGTTTAAAGAAATTGCTTGATAATTTTAGCTTAAAATTTTATAAATGGTCTATTAAATTTATGGGATATTACTTTTTTATAAATAAAAAACGTTTAGATTAAATTATTTTGGAATAAGGTAAAAAGAGATATGATTACTAAAAAAGACTACTACACAACATCAGAGGTTGCAAAAATTCTACAGGTAGCTGTGGGATCTGTAATTAACTGGGTTGATGATAATAAAATAAATGCGATAGTTACTCCGGGCGGTCACAGAAAGATCCCTTATAAGGACTTGATAGATTTCCTTAAAACACACAATTACGATATCCCGTCTAAACTCCTCGATAAAAAGCTGGTGTATCTTGTCGATGATGAGGAGTCTATCCATACATTTTTCAAAAAAGTGTTTGAAAAGATGGATAACACAGACTTGAGATGTTTTTTAAGCGGTACAGAGGCTCTCATATCGATAGGACGACAGATACCGCAGATCATAATTGTCGATATCCTTATGCCGGATATTGACGGGATACAGGTCATTAAGAATATAAAATCGAAACAGGAGTTGAGCAAGGTCTACATTATTGCAATAAGTGCCGACATTAACAAAAAGCCTGTCGCAATTGAGTCCGGAGCCAATCTTTTTCTGAAAAAACCTTTTGATCTGAATGAGTTCAAAGAGGCTATCCTTAACACCTGAACTAATCGATAAAATTATAAATTCCGAATAACAGACTATTCTAAAATACTCAACCTATTTGTTTGTCTCATGATCCTATTTTAAAACAGCAGCGAGTAATTTAAGCAGCTCTGATAATGAGTATGGTTTTTGAACATATTCCCACTTTCTGGCCTCTATGATGGAGCTCAGATCATTACTTCCGGCATAACCGCTGCAAAGTATAACTTTTAGAGATTCATTTTGATCTGTCAGCTCGATTGCCAGATCGGTTCCGCTCCCGTCGGGCAGTATAACATCTGAAAAAAGCACATCAAATTTACCGCCGGAAGTTCTCATTATCTCCCGAGCTTCATTAATGTTAGCCGCAACACTCACTTTGTAACCTTTGCGTGAAAGCAGGGCAGAAATTATCTTTCTGATATCCTCCTCATCCTCAACAAACAGGATAGATTCGCCATTCCCATAATATAAACCGAGGTTACTGTCAAACCCGCCATCTGCTGTGTCATCCCCCAAGAAAGCCGGGATATAAACAAAGAAAGTTGTCCCTTCACCGATGCGGCTTTTTACATTTATCCAGCCCTCATGCTGCTTCACTATCCCATAGACGACCGAAAGTCCGAGTCCGGTACCCTTCCCCATCTCTTTAGTTGTGAAGAATGGTTCAAAAATGCTTTTTACAAAATTTTCATCTATCCCCGAACCGGTATCTGAAAATGAGATACAGACAAACTGTCCCGGCCTTGCATCACTCATATATCTGCAGTAATAACTATCGATATGGATATTTTTTGTAGAGATGACTATCTTGCCCCC
>JBFZEO010000224.1:0-3013 GCA_041306845.1 Spirochaetota bacterium | reverse complement strand
TCAGTTCAAGAGATCCCAGAAATCTCGGGTTGAAAATATCGGGATGAGTGGCAAAGGCAAAAATAAAGATTATAGGGAATAATATAAATGATATCCCTACGCAGGTGTTTGTTACAGTTTCCAATGAGTTATTTTTAGAATTCATTAATAAAATCTCCTATAGTATTTTATGCTGTGACTTAACGGTACTCTAAAGTTCTTAGTCTAAAGTTATTAACTTTCCCCTGAAAGTATTTCATAATATCATAAATCGCTGATAAAACAATCGAAAGAATAAACATTGCTGTTGTTTATAGAAAAAATGAGGGCTGTCTCAAAAGTTGTTTAAAGGAGTTTCTTTTGATGTTTAAATGCAATAAATATGAATCATACTGCACCTCAAATGACTTTTGAGACAGCTTGATTACAAAGCTGATATCTATTCTAAAGAAGTGAAATTTGTATCAGATCATTCCTCAGTTGTCTTAAATTTTACAATCTCATCCATCAGATCATTGATGTTTTCACTGTTTTTGATGCTTATGTCGGTTACATTGACAGCAGCTAAGTTTATCTCTTTGGTTCCGGTTGACATCTCGGACATACTGAGGTTTATCTCTTCACCTATTTTGGAGATGTTAATCATTGCCGATTCTATCTGCTTGCTGTTTGACATCATCTCATTTGAGCTCGATTTTACATTTGTAGTGATCGAGTTTATATCTGTTATCGCCTCAAGCAGTTGTCCGCCGCCGGCAGTCTGCTCTTTCATAGCGCTGTTTATCTCATTCTCCTGAGAGCCTATCCTCTGAGTAATGCCCAATATCTCTCCAAATGTCCGCTCCGATTCTTCCGAAAGGACGGAAACCCTATCGATAGATTTCTTTATATTGTTAAGTAAAGTTGATATTGATTTTGACTGTGAATTTGATTCCTCGGCAAGTTTACGGATCTCATCTGCTACGACGGCAAACCCCTTGCCATATTCACCGGCGTGAGCTGCCTCTATAGCTGCGTTCATGGCGAGTAAATTTGTCTGGTTTGAAATGTTGTTTATCATGTGATTTGCTTCAAGGAGTACTTCAGATTCCTTTGTGATAGTTTTAATGAGATCATTCAGGTTGTTAACTTTTGTTTTCCCGAGTTCAGAAACCTGCAGCAGTTTATTCATTTCGGAATTGTTCCTGTCCAGATTATCCGATACGGATTTGATATTTGCCACCATCTCCTCGATAGATGAAGATGATACAGAAAGGCTCGATGATTGTTTGTCGATAAGTGCATTCAGACGGGTGATGTTATCCACTATACTTTTAACCGAAGTTGTTGTTTCATCGATATCAGAGTGTTGATTTGCTATCAGGTGCTTTACATTTTCAATGTTGGCAACTATCTCGTGAATTGCCGATGAGGTCTCTTCCGAGTTGGCGGCAAGTTCGGTTCCGGTGTTTTTCAGGAAGTTCCCTATTTTCTTGATTTTAGAGATCATTGTGTTCTGAGAATGTATAAATCTGTTAAAATATCCGGCAAGATCCCCGATCTCATCCTTAGTTTTTATCTCAATTTTTTTTGTCAGATCACCTTCCCCCTCCGATATCTCGTGAAGAATCTTTGCTGCGATAGCAAGAGGTTTTATCATCGATTTAATGAGAAAATATAAAATAACTAAAATGAAAATTGTGATGATAATTGTCACCGATATAAAAACAAAAGATGTCACTGAAAGGTGGTTGTCCACCATTTTTATAATATCTCCCTCGTAGTTACCGATGAAATAGAGACCGATTATATTTTTATCTGCGTCAAAAAACGGTTCGTATCCTGTTATGTAGGATTTACCGAGAATATTAGCCTTGCCGGTGAACCGTTTACCATTTATCACATTGTTATAAGCAGCGCTGTCTTTCCCGAGATATGTACCGACGATCCTTGTGCCGTCATCTTTTTTTATGCTTGTTGTGACCCTTTTGAAGTCATCGTTTTCCTTAACAAAAATGGTAGCAACTGTGTTAAACTCTTTAGAAACCTTGTCGATGAAAAATATGTCACTATAAAGATCGATCCCATTCTCCGAAACAAGTCTATTATTATAAATCGATAATTTACCGAGATAAGACTCGGTATAGTAGTGAAAAGAATTTAGATTTGAGTTAACCTTATCTGTGAGGTTTTCGTTGACAATCGAAACTCCGAGACCTTTCCCCGATATCCGGAAAAGTACAACTTGGATAATTGCCATCATAAGTATAAAAAGCAGTATAATAGACAGTATCTTAAATCCAATTGTTTTCTTTATCATTTAGAGGCTCCATTTTTTCTAACTTTTAGTAATTATAAATCAGGACAGTGGAAAATAAAATATCGTATGAACATAAATCATTAAATCCTGAGTTCAAAGCGATGTATTTTAACAGATTCTTAATTATTAGGCAAGTTTTTGTGTCTCAAAACAAGTATTGTGCGGATATTTTCAAGCAAGATTATTTTTTCTAAATGGAGCATATTCATATGGTATTGTGTCTGTACTTTGTGTTAATTTTCGACTGTATGGGGGATTTAAAGGGTAACAGAAATTCCTATATTTTGCTTAGCAAAATTGCAGCACAGAATTTCTGATACCCTCTTTAATTTCTCTAATTGATCTTTATTCCATATTTTAGGAATATTTGTTTATATTTTCCATTCTCTTTTATTTTCTTTAACCCATCATTAAATTGTTTCTTTATCTCAGAATATTTAGGGTATTTTTTTGATATCATAACAAAAATGTCGCTTTGATCTGTAATCTTTTTTAATACAGCAAACTTGTCAATTTCATTAGGATATAAGGTTTTTATCAGATTCCAGCCTACAGTTTCATCTATCGCAACAAGATCTACTCTACCTGCAAAAAGTTTTTTGATGTTTTGTAAATCCTCACCAACATACTCTACTTTCAATCCGGCATCCTTAAAAGGCTTTTCATACCAGTATCCGAGTCCTCCGCCGATAATATAACTTTTTAAATCTTCATACTTCTCCCAATTAAAACCTG
>JBFZEO010000223.1:0-3696 GCA_041306845.1 Spirochaetota bacterium | reverse complement strand
ATAATAAAAAGACTCCCTGTGTCAAAAAAACAGAGAGTACCATTCCTGTTATTTAATCTGTTATACCGCAAGTTCGGCTGGATAACCTCTATGATAGCCAAAAATGGGAGATTTAATGCTGCCGGTAGACTCGGCAGAAAACTCTCATACAATATTGATTAAGAGTTTATGGGCATTTCTAAAAATCCAAAGCAGGTTTTTAGAAGTGACCTTATATCAGATTATCATAAAATATCATTATTTTATGATAATCTTAAAGTAATCGAGGAGTGAGATCGCCTCGGGCAGATTAAAAACTGCCTTTTTTATTGTATTGTTTACTGGATTTATCGAGTATTCTGAGGCTCCGGTAAATATTGCGCCTGTGAGGTTTGTGTTGTTAAAAACAGAACCGGCAAGTGCTGACTCGGTAAAGTCTGCTCCGGACAGGTCTGTGTTTATGAAATCGGATTCTTTGATTACTGATTTTGAGAAATTTGTATTTTTTAGTCTCATATCGCTGAAATTACATCCTGTTATAATAGATTCTGCAAAGTTTACCTTTAACGCAAACTGGTTACATTCAAAAAAGCGGACTCCGGCCAGCTTTGATCTCTCAAAAAGGACACCCTGCATCTTGGTGTTTTTTACCGATGTTAGCGTTAAAGTGCAGTTTGTGAATGTGCAGTCCTCAAGTGAACAGTTATTGAGATTGCATTCATTAAAAGAGCAGTTCTTAAAAGTGACGGAGGAAAATGTTTTTCCGCAGCATAGATCCATTCCGCTGAGATCAAGTTCCTCAAAAACAACGTCGCATATATAGTCCCCGTCAGGTAACTGATTGTTCATAATTTACTCCGGTATTTTCCCGTGATTTGACATTTTGAATATGTTTTAGTATATTGCATCGATTGCAAAATGTTTTTATGCGGCAAATTTGACCATATTATCTCATGAGTCAGTAAAAAGGTAAAGTTTTATATTAAATATATTTCGGGGATTCTAATGGCAAAATCAACACACAACTACACGGAAGATAAGATTCAGACTCTCAGTTCTCTCTCTCATATCAGATTGAGGAGCGGGATGTATATCGGCCGTCTCGGTGACGGTAATCAGTACGACGACGGGATCTATGTGCTTCTCAAAGAGGTTGTTGATAACTCAATCGATGAGTTTATCATGCATTTTGGGGATAAAATTGAGATAAATATATCGGGAAGCAAAGTTTCTGTCAGGGACTACGGCAGGGGGATTCCTCTGGGTAAAGTTGTTGAGTGTGTTTCTGTGATAAACACCGGAGCAAAGTACAACGATGATGTTTTTCAGTTCTCCGTTGGGTTGAATGGTGTTGGTACCAAGGCTGTTAATGCGCTCTCCTCATCGTTTACAGTTAAGAGTCATCGGGATAAGAAATCATTTAAGGCAACTTTCAGCAAGGGAGTTTTGGTATCTAAAGAGGATGGGACAACCGGCGAAAAGGATGGAACACTCATCGAGTTTATCCCTGATACTGAGATTTTTGGAAGTTATGCCTTTGATATGGAGTTTATCGAGGATAGGATCTGCAAATATGTCTATCTTAACTCCGGGCTGACTATTGCTTTGAATGGTAAAGATTACAAGAGCGATAACGGTCTCAAGGATCTCCTCTCTAAAGAGGTTGAAGATGAGAGTCTCTATGATATAATCCACATCAAAAATGATAAGATAGAGTATGCATTCTGCCACACAAGTAACATGGGGGAAAATTACTTCTCATTTGTAAATGGTCAGCATACAGTTGACGGTGGAACGCATCAGGCAGCTTTTAGAGAGGGTCTTCTCAAAGCGATAAATGAATTTTCCGGTAAAAACTTTAATCCGTCCGATGTGAGAGAGGGGATTGTCGGAGCTATATCTGTCAAACTTAAAAATCCGATATTTGAATCGCAAACTAAAAATAAACTCGGTAACGCCGATATAAAACCGGAACTCATCGCAGTTATCAAAGAGAGTCTCATTCTCTACCTGAACCGCAACAAAGAGGTCGCCAACAAGATAATAGAGCGGGTAAAGTTTAACGAAACTATAAGAAACGAGTTCCAGAAGGTACAGAAGGATGCGAGGGAACTCTCCAAGAAAGTTGCCCTCAATATCCCAAATCTCAGGGACTGCAAATACCATTTTTATGATAAAAACCAGTATTCCGATAACACGATGATATTTATAACGGAAGGTCAGTCGGCGTCGGGCAGTATGGTGAGCTGCCGCGATGTTTATACGCAGGCGATATTCTCACTGAGAGGTAAGCCGCTCAATGTGTACGGTCATACCAAGGCAACTGTTTATAAAAACGAGGAGCTTTATACACTTATGAAGGCTCTCGGTGTTGAGAATGGGATGGATGATCTAAGATACAATAAGGTTGTCATCGCGACAGATGCCGATGTTGACGGATTTCACATAAGGAACCTTATATTGACGTACTTTCTTGTGTATTTTGAGCAGCTTGTGATAAACGGGCATATCTACATTCTTGAGACACCGCTTTTTAGAGTGCGTGATAAATCTCAGACTATCTACTGCTACTCGGAAGCTGAGAAAGATCAGGCGACAAAAAAGATAAAGAATTCGGAGATAACGAGATTTAAAGGGCTGGGGGAGATCTCGCCCAAGGAGTTCGGGCAGTTTATCGGCAAGGATATCCGTTTGACAAAGATAGGTGTCGGGCATATCAATGAGATAAAGAAGTCTCTTGATTTCTTTATGGGTAAAAATACTCCGGACAGGAAAGAATTTATAATGACAAATCTGATATAAAAAGCAGGGATAGAAGTGCATAGTTTAAGCGATATTTACAAAAATAATTTTCTTGAGTACGCATCTTATGTTATCAAGGACAGAGCGATCCCCGATCTGAATGACGGACTTAAACCGGTTCAGAGGAGAATTCTCCATTCTCTACACGAGATTGATGACGGTAAATATAACAAGGTGGCAAACACTGTCGGTAATACAATGAAGTACCATCCGCACGGGGATGCATCCATCTATGAGGCACTTGTCGGGCTCGCCAACAAGGAGTATTTCTTTGAGAAACAGGGTAATTTCGGTAATATATTAACCGGTGATGAGGCATCAGCTTCCCGATATATAGAGTGCCGTCTCAGCGCTCTTGCGAAGGAGACTCTTTTTAACCGGGATATTACCGAGTATATGGACAGTTATGACGGCAGGAACAAGGAACCGCTGATTTTACCGGCAAAACTTCCTGTTTTGCTTCTGCTTGGGGCGGAAGGGATAGCTGTCGGTATGTCGACTAAAATTCTGCCGCACAACTTTAACGAGCTGCTTGATGCTCAGATCGCCTTCCTTGAGGGACGTGAGTTTAAGGTTTATCCCGATTTTCTGCAGGGTGGAATGGCAGATGTGACGGATTATGACGACGGGCGCGGCAAAGTGAGGGTTAGAGCCCGCATTGAACTTAATAATGATAAAACTGTTACGATCAGGGAGATCCCTTTCGGAACTACAACGCAGTCTCTTATTAACTCCATCGAGAATGCTGCCCGCAGGAACTATATAAAGATAAGTGCTATAAATGACTATACAACCGAAAATGTCGAGATTGAGATAAAGGCGGCGAGAGGGGAGAGCCCCGAGGATCTTTTAAGCGGTCTTTACGCATTTACAGACTGTGAGATCACACTTAATCTCTCTTTGATTGCGATTGTG
>JBFZEO010000222.1:0-10232 GCA_041306845.1 Spirochaetota bacterium | reverse complement strand
GTAATACCTGACGATCTATAAAAAAAGTCCGACCCATACGGGTTCGGACTTTCACCACTCGCATAACAAAATTAACGGTGACTTATAACCTCATCTGACAACTCGTTTGTGTCATCAGGCTTTACAGGAAAATGCTGTGCAAGTTTAGCTCCGAGCGCACTTATAACGCCGGCGATCGCCTCTCCGCCCCGTTTGTGCCTCAACCCATCGCCGATCGACAGAGCATATCCATTCAGCTCATCAGACGAAAGTTTACTGTTTATCCCGATATCAGCTATGATAAAAAGTTTCCTCTCCATCACCGAAAAAAATATCAGCACACCGGTTCTATCCCTCGTGTTCTGCAGTCCGTTTTCGTAAAACATTTTCAGCGCCTTACGTTCGACTGCTTCAAGCTTCATTTTTGTTGAGAATACGATTCTCTTCCAGAAATAGCAGTATTTGAGGAAAAAATATAAAATAAAAAACACAAATAGAAAAACCGGTATAAAAAACGTTGCTCCGGCAGCAAGAATGTAGACAACTGCATCATTCAACTGAAAAGGGAGCTCTACTAATTTTAAAAGAATTCTTTTATCTGCAAAAACCGGGAAAAGTATCATAGCAAGAAATACCGCTGCAACAGACAAAACAGATGAAATTGTAACTATCAGTTTTGTACTTTCACATGACTCATCTGCCGTCATAACAACAATCTCACTCGCACTTACTTTCTCCACTGAGGAGATCGCATTTTTTATGAGAATTTTATCATTCTCACTAAAGAAATTTTTTGACCTTATCATCTTACCAACCTCCTGATGATCCGCCGCCCGAGAATCCCCCGCCGCCTCCGGAAAAACCGCCACCCGAAAACCCGCCGCCTGATGATCCTCCACCACCCCAGAATGTCGAATGACCTCCGTGAGAAGAGAACGGCGATGAGTAGTCTATCAGCCCGAGGATCAGACCGACAACTCCCATAATAATAACAACCGGTAACAATCCGATAAAAATAAATCCCATAACTCCGCCGATACAAAGCCCTCCGACACCGCCGACTACCCGGTTTACCTTCCTTAACAACGGCAGAACAAAAAATGCGATAAGAAAAGAAATGATAACAAATGCCTTCATCTTTGGAGAGCCGTCGGAACTCTTCTTGATATCGTCGGCTTTAAATTCACCCTTAACGGCTTTTATCAGTGCATCAGCGGTTGCATTAAACCCGCCGTCAAAATCTCCCGACTTAAAATACGGCGAGGTGATATTATCAATTATCCTGCCGGCGAAGAGATCAGTAACAACTCCCTCCAGCCCGCGCCCGACCTCAATCCTCATCACCCTGTCATCACGAACAACCAGAAAGAGGATACCGTTATCTTTCCCTTTAACACCTATCCCGTTCGCTTCCGCTGTCTTTATCGCAAAATCCTCGAGGATCTCCCCATCAAGCGATTTTATTGTGAGAAAAACTATCTGAGTCGAGTCGCTCTCATTGATTGCTGTGAGCTGCCCCTCTATCTCCGCCGCCATCTCGCTTGAGATCATACCGGCAAAGTCATTCACATATTTATCCAGCTTCGGCGGTTCAAGTGAGAATATTACTGCCGGTGCGAATAGTAATCCTGTTATAAGCAACATTTTAATTTTCTTTAACATATTCATAACTTCATCCTTGTCTGCTCATATTAAATATTGCAGACTTCTTTACTGTTTATTTTATACTCTCAATACAGGGCATTGTAAAGAAAAAATAAGCATTTCAGAGAGAAATCGTAGCATTTAACAACTCATTTGAAGTTTTAATCAATGTCCGCGTCTTTTATCGAGTCTTTTTTGCTTCTTCAGTTCATATTTCCTTTGCTCAATCTCAAGCTTTTTAACTTTCCCATTTTCCCTGCTCTCTATTTTTCTACTCTCCATTATCCTTTTTAGAGCTTCCTGCGATTTTGTTCCCGATCCGTTCCTGCTCATCTCTCTGTTAATGAGTCTTTTCTGCCTCTTGGGGTTTATTTTCTGAGGAATGGGAACATCCGGTTCAATGCAAACCTCATCAAATTTCAAGTGAGAATACCGATTTATGACAAAATCATATATATCTCCCGCTCCAGGCTCATTCCCACCAAAAACAAATCTCGCAATCCTAATCCTATCATCGTCAACAACCTCGGCAACTCCGACCCAGAACGGATCATCAAAAAAAACGTTAAATCTGCTGTCCATAAAATCTCCTCCTTAAACATGAACAGACAGAAAACGGACATCCATGTTAAGGGGAAGGTTACTGACATAAATAATTTATGCTCCCGGACTACCAGCCGGGACGTGTTTTTATTTCTGCTTACGGGCTCTTTTAGTGAATGAAATATAGCCCTATTCTAAAAAAAATAATGTCTGACCCTTAAAAGTCAGGAGTACACTAATAAATAAAGGGTAAAATATCAAGAAATATCTCATATAACGACTCAAACTCCGCATTATCCACGTAAAATAAAAGTTTTTTGTAATTATGTTGTTGAATAGAAACTTATTTTTTTATATAATGGGTAAAAATAATGTAAAATGTGAAAGGACTAATTCCGCTTTGCAAAAAACTAATTGGAGTAATAATGAAAGGATTGATTGTTGACAACTACAGCGGCGTTTCTGAAAATGAACTATCAACCTACAAATTAATAAACACCATAATTGAGAATTCTCTTAGAGATAATAAGGCTATCTCTTTGTATTTTGCGACCAACTTTGTTTTCTTTGATGCGTTCAAAAAACTCCTCCCAAATATAAAAAAACTCTTTGACAACGATTTGCTGAAAAGTATCTACATTCTCGTAACAAGCGACGTGAAAAACAGCTTGAAGGACTTTTTACACTCACTGAAAAACGACTTTATAATCATGGACAGAGATGATTACTTCCTGATGAACCTTCTCTATAAAGCCGGAGTTCTCAAAGTTAAGATTAATTATAAAATCACAAACGTTAACAGCTTTTATTTTATCCGATATGAAAATAAATTAAGACTGTGGTTCGGTACCGCAGCACTGTCAGATACAGCACAGGAGGATAGATTTGAACTTATTATTCCGATCTCATCCAGAGATAATAAGCGGGAAAAATCCTACTTGAATATCTACAAAAAAATGTGGAATAAGTCAGATCACATTGTAGGATCAAAACACATCATGGAAATCCTGCGGGAATACGCTAATGCCGAAGTTATCAACCTCAATCCGCGAAGTTTTATAGCATCTCTTCTCATAACAATTAATAAAGAGTATCTTGTAAAAAACATAAGTGTCGACCTGTCAAATATGTCCGAATTTCACAATATGGGATACTACTCTTCCATCGACAAGCTGGAACGGTTCGGGGGAGCAATCCTAAGCAGTACCGTCGGTTATAGCGAGTCTTTTGTTGCCTCTATGGTTGTGAAGTATTATTTCGATAAAAATCACAAAACCATGATGCTCGTCTCGCCGGACAGCCGGGAGCGGTGGAGTCATCATCTCAAGTCGTCCGGGATGCAGCCCGATCAGATTTCTCTATTAAAAAAGTCGGCACTTCAATCTCCCGAATTTAATCCTGAGAACTTTGTAGGTTACAAACTTCTTGTTATAGATAATGCAGAGTGCCTTTTTATGTCGGACACAAATGAAAATCTAAGCAAGAGGAATCTTGATAAACTGATATCCAATAATCCTGGACTTCACATACTCCTTGTATCATCAAGCATAATTAACGTCTCTATGCACGATCTGCTGAATGTATCCCGCTGTTTTATGAGAGATGAGTTTGCTATAAAAAACAAGGAAATATCCGATAAGATTAAACAACTCGAAGAAATAATTTCCAATGCCGATATCAGTAATAAAAATATAGAAATAATCAAAGATGTTCTCTCTGCTTATCTGGTTAAGATCGATATAACTACCGGCGATGCTCCCCACGACATGACGCAGCATGACGCAAATAAACCTTTTATTACAACTGTAAAATACGCTTATGATCCGGAAATTACCCATAAGATATACGAAAGGATAACATCCTCAGTTGCTGCTCTAAATTTTGAGTATACAAAACTAAAATCGGGAACATTAAACAGTAATCCTGAAGTCATAAACTGGTACAGGTGGAGATACATGAGGAGGATTGACTCCAGCCTCATCTCTTTCATAGAAGCGTCAAAAGAACTGCTTGGTAAGTCGGAGTTCTGCTTGAAGATATTGTCAGACATCGACGGCGATTTAGAGAATGAAACTCTATTCTCCAATTACCAAATAGCCAATATAAAAAAAGCTCTGACTGAACTTGACGACGACAGCAAAAGCAAAGTCATCGAAAACATAAAAAGCGATATAAACAATCTCAACTCCCTACTCGGATCTATCACAAGCATAAAATACCTTGAAAATAAAGATGAAAAGATAACTAATCTCCTCAGAATTCTTAATACTGAGAATAAACCAACGATCGTTTTCTCAGAATCTGATGATACACTAAGATATATAAAAAAACGCCTTCTGGTTTACGGTAATTTTAAGGTTGAAATTATAACCGGCGATAAGTTTAGAGTAGATGGTGATGATCTTGGTGTTACAGAATGTAAAGAAATCGACAAAATATGCGGTGATTTTAATGAAGGTAAAATAAATATAATCCTGGCAAACGACAGCATCCCCGAAGAGATGCGGATACCAAAAGCAAAGGTAATCGTAAACTTTGACCTTCCTAACGACCCGACAATCCTTAGTAAGAGAAATAGAAAATCCTCAACTCAATTAAATATCAACAAGGTAAAAATTTATAATTTTCAGGCAGATAAAAGGATAGATAAGGAAACCTCTCTTCTTGAGGAATTAAAGGTCGATCCGGGTGTTCTTATTTCCTATTTCGGCATAGA
Organism: Spirochaetota bacterium; assembly: GCA_041306845.1. Taxonomy (GTDB): domain Bacteria; phylum Spirochaetota; class GWE2-31-10; order GWE2-31-10; family GWE2-31-10; genus JBFZEO01. The sequence continues at coordinate 5,350 of JBFZEO010000222.1, read as the reverse complement.
TTATATCATATGGTGCATGGAAGAAAAACATATAGAAAAGATAGATAATTCTAACGTATCCGAGCTTATCATTCTTACAAAAGACTACAAAGACTACCTTTCAAAGAAAAATACAGATGAGATTAAGAAATTTATATCGACTCTGCCGGCCGAAAATCTGGTACTTCGTGAATTTATAAAATTTTATAACCTGTCCCAGGAAACGCTTAAGCTCTCAAATGTAAAATATAAAAAACCGTTCTTTACATCACTTATTTCTGACTCTAACTACTATTACGTTGTTTATAAGATGGGGGAAACAATCTACACCCACAACAATCTTAAATTCTCCGGAGTTAAAGAGGACGGCGAGTTAAACGATGAAGAACTTGAAAAGATAACAGAAGAGCTTAAACTTGATAAAAACAGCGGACAAATACTCGGAGTGATCCGTTATCAGTCCTGATTGTCTATAATTATGCCGATTTTACCATTTTTTACAGAGTCTCTCGTGTTTGACGATGATAGGAGTTTCTTTGCATCCGCTGTCGATATAACAATTGTTGATCCGCTGTAATCTCCGGCCCCATATGCCACTATCCTGAATGGATTTTTACCGACTCTATCGGTTATATCTTCATTTACATTGTTTGAATACCTGACCATCCCGGATTCCCTTATAACATCCGGCAGAATATTGTACCTTGAAAAAACCACATTCCCATCAGAATCACGAACAGTCACAAATATCGATGGTTTAATCTTAACATCCCTGCCGCTGAACGACTTAAGAACGCCTCTTGCATCAATTACAAGTCCTGTGTAATCCGTCTGATAATTATAACCCATATACTGCTTTAAATCTTCAGTGTAATGATCTTCTTCATCCATAATCAGCGACATAATCGAATCATTCTTACCGTAAAGATTTATGAAATATATCAATCTGATCGTATTAAGATCCGGATACTGCATCGTGTAAAGACTCGCCTTCTCAAAAAGACTGTAAAGCCTTCTGTTTATATCAGGTGAAGATTCTATATACTCCAGAAGATTTGCACTTTCATGGTTTATATTTATCTTCTGCAGAATTCTGTAGTAGTTGACCTTTGCTTTCTCTTTAGCACTTTCGATCATGCTCAGCCTGTTATCTGCATATTTATAATTCAACGGAACAGATGTTGTTACTATTGAGAATATTTTACCTTTTTTCCAGTCTATCTGAGGCGGCGTTCCGGAAAATATAAAAGAAACGACAAAAATAAATGAAGCGACTATAATTTTACTTTTCAACTTAAATCCCTTAAAGATCAAAGATTATTTTATCTTTATTCTATCTCCTGCCTTTATCATAAAGGGATACGGGAGAGAGTTTAGAGATATTAATTTATCGGTTGAAATATTAAATTTTAAAGCAATATGTGATAAAGTTTCACCACTGTTCACAACATAATAGCCTCTATTTACGACATTAGGCGATGCTGCAGCGGTACTTCTAACAGGTTTATAACTTATGGGAATGTAAAGCCTCTGTCCCTCTCTGATAAATGAAGCACTTTTCAGATTATTAATATCCATAATCATTCCGACAGAAACAGCAAACCGCTGAGCTATACCGGAGAGACTATCACCATTCTTAACATAATAAATTGAATAATTCATCTTAGACTGCTCTTTTAACGTATCCATAGAAGCCATAAGGTTGTCATAGTTAGCTTCCGGCAGCCTGACATTATATTTATAGTTTGCCGGCGGGATAAAACCGCCAATCAAAGACGGATTGTAAGATAAAAACTCGGCTACAGTAAGGCCGGCATACTTGGCAACAAGGTGAACCGGACTCATAAAAGTAAGATTAACATATTTAAAAGTGTCTGTTTTCTCTTCAAATTTCACCCCATATTTCTCGGGATTTTTCATAATTATAACAGAAGCTATAAATCTCGGAACATACCGCTGTGTTTCAAGGGGCATTATCCTCTTTGGACCTTTACTAAAATCATAATACTCTCTACTTCCAGAACGTTTTATAGCCCTCTTCACATTCCCTGCGCCCCAATTATAAGCTGCAAGAACGAGATACCAATCCTTAAAGTAGGAGTACAGATAATTAAGATATTTAGCAGCATATAAAGATGACGTGTTGGGATCTAACCGTTCATCAACCCAGCCGTCCCTTTTCATCCCGATCCACCGCGCTGTTCCCGGCATAAACTGCCACATTCCGGCAGCCCCTTTTCGTGAATATGCCTTAGAGCTGAATCCGGATTCAATTATCGGAAGATATGCAAGCTCCTCCGGTAATCCGTTCTCTTTAACAATCTTCCGCATCTCATTTATATAGTTTTCTGCCTTTGACAGAGATTTTAACAAAAAATCCCTTTTCAGATTTATGAGATAATTAATCTCTTTCTCAACACTCTCATTCATAATCAGCGGTACATTCTGTTTGTACAAGTGATCGATAAAACTCTCTTCACTCGATTTATTGGGATATTCCCCAAGATTATAATCATCAGAGTTATCCTCTATTGAAGTCTCTGTATTGTAAAGAAAATACTCCTCAAGGGTAACCTCTTTACCGGTCTCTTCCGGATCATCAATTATATTGGCATTTGCGTAAAATACCGCAGCCGATAAAATACCGGCTACAGCCAGTTTCCAAAATAAATTCCTTTCCATTCCCATCCTCCGTTTATATTATCATCATACGGGTAATCAATTTTCTTAAAATAAAAATACCATGAGTGCAGCTGAGGGAAAGACCAGTTGGTTGTCTCAATATAGATCTCATTCTCATTAGAAAACTCCTCAACTTTTGAAGAAAAACTTATCTGCCTTCCCCACCATCTCGCTATCCCAAGCTCTCTCAATGTCCAGTTCCTGTTATCGGAACTCTTAAAAAAACACACTTTGAACCCGGAATTCGGCACATATTGATAGAGCAAATCCTGATTCCTTGAGTCTATAGCATATTTAATCTTATCAATCAATTCATTAAGATCTTTATATATCCAGGTTTTACTATTCTTGTAGAATCCGACATTCTCCCTTATGCGGCTCAAATTAAACCTGTCATCCTCAATTTTACCTTTACTATACATATCGAGTAATCTCTCGTAATAATTAAGCGCAAGATTCATTTCATACTGATTTTTATATAATTCCGCCAGATCAAAATAAAGCTGCGCCATATCAACCATATCCGGATACCGATTTATCAACTTTTTATAAAACTCCTTCTTAACTTCGGGATATCCGTCTATCTTTAAGCACTTAAGTCCGAGAAGATATCCCAGTTTATAACCCTCAACATCCAGATCATAAACCGACTCATCAACTTTAAGCATGTAATAAAGTGCGAGATATTTAGCATCAGAACGCAGATAAATATCAGAAATCAAATAAAAGAGATATCCGCTAAAAACCTCATCTTTAGTTGAGTATGCAGCAGAGATAAATAATTGCGATAACTCATTTTTTTTATCCGAATTTCCATAGATATCAAACATTTCGTTAGCAAGGTTTATTTTATCGGCAGAAGTCATTGATTCATTATATTTCCTGAGGAATGTGTCTGACAGCCCGGAATCGGGAACTCTGCCTGAACAAGAAATAAAAAAAAGAACTGATAATATTTTAACAAATCTAAGCATCGCTCTCCCCCGACTTTATATAATATAGATATTCAATATTGCCTTTAGTACCTCTTATGGGACTCTCTACTTTGTCAATTATATTAACATTAATAGACGATAACTCTAAATCAATTTTACTTATTATCAACTCCCGATCGGAGTCTTTTTTTACGATACCATCAAAATCAGCCGCCAGTCCAAGCTCATTTTTTAGTCGCTCGTACTCAAACTGCGGTTTAATGAGTATAATCCCATTCTTTATCAACAGCTTGTTGACAATATAATCAACAACAAAAACAGATGATGTAAAACTAAGATCTGCCGTAAAGAAATCGGGAAGCGGATCAAGCTCGTCCGGGATTATGTTCTGCACAAGTTTTTTTTCGATGCTTCTCACCCGTTTGTCGCTGCGCAGAATGTATGAAAGCTGATTTTCACCGCCATCAACAGCGTAAACAAGAGAAGCGCCCCATTCCAGCAGCACCTGGGTAAACCCTCCCGTAGAACTGCCGGCATCGAGTATCACCCTCGAACTTATCTGAGGTTTAAAAAACTCGAGAGCTTTCTTGAGTTTGTAGGCACCGCGTGACACATAAGCCGGGCGGTCTTTTAACATGATTTTTGTATCCGGATCAAGTTTCTCTCCGGACTTAAGGAGAAGTCTGTTATCAGTGTAGACTTTGCCGGCGAGAATCAGTCCGGCAGCCTCGTTTTTAGTAAAACCATATTCATCTATCATAATTTCAAGCAGCGATTTTTTCATTTCGTCCGGCTGATAAGGAAATCTATAAAATTACTGAAAAAATCCCTGTTCGCCGGCAGGAAGTTCACTATACGCATCGCCTTCTCCTTAGTATTCTCCATGATAGCGCGGGCTGCGTCAAGGCCAAGCACAAGTGGAATGGAGGACTTCCCATTCCTCTCATCACTCCCTGTATTTTTACCGAGAGCAGCGGTATCACCGACGATATCAAGGATATCGTCCTGGAGCTGAAAAATAATCCCGATATATCTGCCGAGCATTGCGACCTCATCAAGGTAAATCTTATTCGCACCGCCGTTTAGAGCGCCAAGCACAAGTGGAAGAGTCAACAGACAACCGGTTTTATAGACGTTTATCTCATTTATCTGATCCGGAGTAAGCGCCTTTCCCTCACCCTCCATGTCAAGAACCTGACCTTTTATCATGCCGCCGTAACCGGCGTTATCAGCAAAAAGTTTCAGAACAGCCGGCAGCTTATCGATCTTAGAGTATCTCGACAGTATCCCGAACGCTCTTGTCAGGAGTGCATCTCCTGTGAGAACAGCGAAAGCCTCATCTTTTATCGTGTGAATGGTTGGGACGCCGCGACGGAGATCGTCGTCATCCATACAGGGCAGATCATCATGAACAAGAGAGTATGTGTGGATAAGTTCTAACGCCGCAGATAGGAGATGTGAGTCCTCGTCAGGTGTCCCAAATATTTTATTTGCCTCGATCAGCAAGAGCGGTCTCACTCGTTTGCATGGGGAAAAAGTGATGTAATTCATTGCCCATTCGAGAGAGTGTTCCGCTGCGTTCTCTATGTAGAGTATCCGCCGCAGGTTTTCTTCGATCTTATTGGAATCTATGTTCTTCTGAATATCCATACTCTTTCCTTACAGATTAATTCTTGTAATCTTTTCCGTTTTTCTGGTAGCCGTATTCACATTTATCAGAACGCCCTGCATCTTCTCATTTTCAACAGAGGGCA
>JBFZEO010000221.1:0-2762 GCA_041306845.1 Spirochaetota bacterium | reverse complement strand
CTAATATAAAACTTCAGAATACTATATGTGACCTTAACGATAGTAGAGACTTCATCATCCAGAACGAAAAAGCTGCTGCACTTGGATATCTTGTTTCTGGAGTTGCTCACGAACTCAATACCCCTTTAGGAATAATACTAACTACAATATCATATCTCTTTGATAATTATAACTCACTCAATGTTACTATGAAAAATAGTAGTTTAACAGAGCAGGATTTTAAAGAATTTTTCCATTCATTAAAATCTCCCTTTGAATTAATATTGACTAATACAAATAAAGCATCGGAATTAATAAGAAAATTCAAAGAACTCTCGGTTAATAATACATTTGAGAAGAAAAAGATAATTGACCTTTGTTTTTACATAACAAACATTATTAAGCTCCATCAAGGTTTAATAAAATCAGCACAATTTAAATTTATTATTAATTGTAAAGATAAAATACTTATAGAGACATATCCGGATGCCATTCAGCAGATTTTTACAATATTGATTTCTAATAGTATTCAGCATGGTTTCCCCAACATTAAGAATGGCGATGTTATTATAGAAATTGAAAAAAAGCCTAAGAATATTATCATAATTTTTAAGGATAATGGATTTGGTATAGAAAAACAAAATATTAAGTTTATTTTTGATCCATTTTACACAACTCAACACGGCAGACATATGGGAATTGGATTAAGCATTTTATATAATATTATCACTAAGAAATTATATGGAACAGTACGTTGTGAAAGTGAAATTGGCAAAGGGACAAACTTTTATATAACTATTCCTCTATGATTCGACCTAAAAATACCCAATTTCAAGAGTGACTATAAATATAAAACAGCCCCATTACCATTCATCTAAACCCTTGCCTAACACCGATAAAACATATATAATGTCCCCATGGAAAACAACACAGAAACTAATAAAACTATCAATAAATTAAAAGCGTGCCTCAACTCGCTCTTTGTGATCTCGTCGTCACTCGACAAAGAGGAGATCATGGGCAAAATTCTCGATCAGGTTAAGAATCTCATCGAGTGCGAAAAGGCGAGTCTTTTTGTGGTGAATGAGGAACGGGACCAGCTCGTATTTTTACTCTCGTCCGATGAGGATGACAACAAGAACCTCGCAAATATGCGGCTCAAGATGTCTGAGGGGATGGCGGGGACGGTCTGGGAGAATGGGGTTTTTGTCTTCTCAAACGATCTCTCGAAAGATATAAGATTCTCCAAAAAAGGGGACGAGAAGACGAACACAACAACCAACTCGATCCTATCCGTGCCGCTCGTGCTCTCCGGCGAGATCGTCGGCGTGCTTAATGCAATCAACAAGATCGATAAGAATTTTGAACTGATGGACGTTGAACTCCTCCAGTATATAGCGATGCAGGCTTCGATGTCGATGAAGAACTCTAAGCTCTACGAACTCGCAACTGTTGACTCGCTCACCGGCCTGAACAACAAGGGGTATTTTCAGACAAGGATAAACGAGGAATTCAAACGGAGCATGAGGTATAAACAACCGTTGTCGGTTATCATGTTTGATATAGATTTTTTTAAGGCGGTGAATGATACTTACGGCCATAAATCGGGAGATTACGTATTAAAAGAGATAGCGGGAGTTTTAAGGGACAGCTGTAGAAATAACGTTGACATCCCATGCAGAGTCGGCGGTGAGGAATTTTGCGTGATATCTCCGGAGACCTCGGAGGCAGATGCATTCCACCTGGCTGAAAGGGTGCGCAAAGAGGTAGAAAAAATTACACTAAAAATAGATGACAAAATCAGCATAAAAAAGACACTCTCCGCCGGAGTAGCTTCGATAAACGAAAAATCAAACTCCTTTGAAGAGGTTATCGACTCAGCTGATAAGGCGTTGTACCATTCTAAGGGGAATGGGCGGAACCAAGTAACCAAATTTTCAGAGATAGATAAGGGCAATTAACAAAATGAGAAAAACAATTTTTATAACAGGCGGCGCCGGATTTATCGGGTCGCATATCATAGAGCATTACGAAAGTGAGTGCGATATAGTAATATATGACGACCTGTCAACAGGGAAAGAGTCCAACATTCCGCAAAAACCGAACATCAAGTTCATAAAAGGCGACATCCGTAACAGGGGTGAACTCACAGCTGCTATGGAGAATGCGGACATTGTCTTTCATCTTGCCGCCGAGATCAGTGTGGCAGCGAGCATGGAGCGTCCCATAGAAACCGAGGAGATCAACGCGATCGGAACTATAAACGTTCTTGAGGCGATGAAGAAAAACAACGTTAAGACGATTGTCTACGCGTCCTCGGCGGCGGTCTACGGTGAGAATCCGGAGTGTCCCAAAAGAACCGATATGCTCCCGGAACCGATCTCTCCCTATGCGATAACCAAACTCTCCGGTGAACACTATATCAGGATGTACGGCAGAACCTCCGGCATCAAGGGGATAATTACCCGATTTTTCAACGTGTTCGGTGAAAGGCAAGATCCGGCATCGCCATACGCCGCCGCTGTTCCGATATTTATCAGGAAAGCCCTGTCAGGCGCAGAAATTAATGTTCACGGAGACGGTGAACAGACAAGGGATTTTATCTACGTTAAGGATCTCGTCACATATCTCGATGCTCTATCCCGGACAGACGGAGGCACATTCAACATCGGGTACGGCAGTTTCACAACGATAAACTCGATTGTTGCGAGGATTACCGCTCTGACTGACTCAAAGAGCAGAGTTGCCCACACACCGCCGCGAGCCGGAGACATCAAGTTTTC
>JBFZEO010000220.1:0-3941 GCA_041306845.1 Spirochaetota bacterium | reverse complement strand
TCCCGATGCTCTGGCTATATTTGCTATTCTCACTGCCTCGGAAGCGTTGCGTGCCCCAGAGGTGTTGGGGAGCAGTGTGATGCCGTCCGGTATTTGTCGGAGAATGTTATCCTTCTGTTTTTCACCGAAGTCAACTCTGCGCAGAGCCATAGTTACAATCTCCGCTCCTGAGGAAGCGATCACATCTCGCGTGATATCGCCGGCTGGAAGTTTACCCGTACCTATTATCAATCTTGATTTGAAGATTTTATTCCCAATTTTAAATTCGTTTTTCTCCATTCTAACCGCCCCCTACAAGCTCAATTATTTCTATAACATCCCCGTTCCGTATTTCACAGCTGTCATAAGTTTCCTTTTTGAGAATGGTGCCATTTTGCTCAATTATTATTATTGCCGGATCGATTTCAAGGTTCTGAACAAGTTCTGTTATCGTTTCAAATTCGCTTTGATGATCGTTCCCGTTTAATTTTATGTGCATAGTGCCTCCTTTTTTATCTTTTTTGTAATCGAAAATCATAGATTCTTCATTTAATAATGTAGAGGAGTTTTTATGAAAGATGTTTATATCCGTTTTCATTTTAAAATTGACAAGGATCTGAAGGACGCGTTGTCTAATTATTGTGAAAAAAATGAGATTTCATTTTGCACTGCGCTAAATCAGATTTTTCTTATGAGTTACCATTTTATTGAAAGGAAAAGTTTTAAGCTCAGTTCTGTTAAATTTCCTATTGAACCCGAACAGTGCGACGATATGGATATTTATTTGGAGTACAGGTTTAAGAATCTTTTGTATAAGCTGCAGGGGGATTTTAATCTGAGGAGCAAGGCCGCTGTTGTCAGATTTATGCTGCGGATTTTTCTGAGGAACTTTGCTGATTATAATACCGAACGTCTGCATAGATTCATAATTGCGACTTTTGGCATCTGGGAGAAAGGTAAAGCCGCCACGATGGAATGGACAAAATTTTCTCCACATATCAGACCATGTTTTAAAGACTACATCGTAAGAAAGTACGATTCCAACCAAACCCTCCTCAAAATCTCCATCATACCGCCCTATCCGCCCCCGGATTGAAACCAAAATACCCATTTCAACAATCCAAATTCAAATTCCACCCCAATTCCATTATTTTTCCGAAGATAGCTATATCTGTCAAAGATCGCCTTTACCGGATATCTGCGGGCAAATAAAAAAGACCGCATTCCGGCTAAGGATATGCGGTCTTTTTCGATCTATATGACACATATAAAATATGGATAAATCAACCAAACACCATTCACTTCCCTACGCCGGTATTATCCGGATCAGGTTCAAAGGGTCGGTCTTTACCTCTCAGCCATACGGCTCCCCCAGTGAACAAACTAAAATGTCTACTAACGACATATAACACAAAAGACACTATGTGTCTACACTAAACTACTTTTTAGCAATCACGATACAATGTTCCACATCCTTCTTTAAGAATGGACTGAATTCCTTAACAACAGATATCCTGACATCATCATAATTTTTCAGTAAAGATCTCAATTCCTCTTCAGAGTAAAAATGGTGCACAATATCACCATCCGGAGCATCTATCCCGAGATAGGAATTCTTCTCAATCTCCACTGTACCGGGCAATCTGACATAATCTATGAACCTTGCCGGTGTAACAATTAAAAAAAGTGAACCACCCTTAACAATTACCCTGTCTATTTCACCAAACATCCTCTCAAGTTCACTAATCTTTCCATGCCCCAGAACATTTACACAGACACCAAGATCATACTTTTCATCAATACCGGAAAGATCACCCAGACTAAACCTGGAGATCTTAATATTCCTATCTCCTGATGCCATTCTCAAGTGTTCGAGAGCTGTCTCAGCCTCATCGATGGCATGAACATAAAACCCCTTATCTGCCATATAAAGAGAATGGCGCCCTGTCCCGCAGCCAAGGTCGATTACCCTTTCTAATTTTACCCTCTTTGTCAGATCCTCAAAAAACTCAACAAAGTTAGGATTAGGCTCGGCAATAACCAGACTCTTATCCTTAAACAATTCATTCCAATTCGCCATAAAACCTCCATTCCATCACAAAAAAAATTAAACTCCAAGAAAAAAAGCAGCAACAGAGATCAGTGTTCCGAGTAGAATGGCATTTACAGCAATAATAGGAACAGACTTCCTGTCACTATCAGAAACTATAACCAGAATAGGAACAGACAGAGCCAGCGATGTCAATCCGCCCTCAAGCCACCAGACAATGCCGGGGAGATCGATATTGCATATAACAACGCCGACAAAAACATATTGCAAAAAAGCAGATAACACAGCCTTAGAATTCAACCTCTTAGCTATCATCGGAACTATATCCAACACGCCGGCAACTATCCCGATACCAAATGATAAAAAAAGTGACCTCATAAACGCCTCCAAATATTTTGTTGAATCATTATAAACCATTTTCTACGAAACAAGCAAACATAAGATATAGGATTGTAAAAAACGGATTCAAATCGGGACAATCTCTGTAATAGCTTGGTAAAATTAGTGTAATCACTCAAGTTTATAACTTTTTTTATAAAGAAATAATGATAATATCAGCAACATTTATATTTCCATAAATAAAAATTGAGGGACCAATGAGAACTAAGATTAAAAAAATCCTTGCTCTGATAATTAACAAATTATTCAAATCGTACACATCCAGCTTGTCCGAACAGGTAATACTTAACGCAATTTACTCGGTACGACAGCAGACCAGCATTAACAAAAACAAAAACGTCCTCCATATCAACGCAACCGATATCAAGGGCGGTGCCGCAAACATCGCATATTCACTCAACAGCAATCTCGCTGTTCACGGCTACACATCTTCGATGCTTGTTTCCCGTAAATATTCCAACGACGATACAGTTCACAAGATAAAGGAAAACTCATCGCTTAAACAGTATATCTTAAAACGATACGAAAAAGAGAACGGGATTTCAGATATGCTGAACCTCTCCACATATGAGGTGGGTTCACTCGATGTTTTCAACAACTCCTCCATTCTCCACCTGCACAACCTTCATCCGGCGTATTTCTCACTGCCCGCTCTGCCCGATCTCGCTATCGGCAGGAGAATGGTATGGACACTCCACGATATGTACCCGTTCACAGGTCACTGCGGCAACTCGTTAGGATGTGAAAACTTTACAAAATTCTGCGGCAACTGTCAAAACCTCCACGTCTACTACCCGTTAAAAAAAGACGGTTCCCATAAAAATGTGATTCATAAAAAACTCATCTACGATATGCTGAATATAACCCTCGTTGCACCATCAAAGTGGATGCTTGATAACGTCAAAAAATCCATTCTACAGGAAAAGGATATCCGCGTAATCTATAACGGTGTAAACGAAAAAACATTTATAAATACTCCAAAATCGGAGGCGCGGAAGAAACTCGGATTACCACAGGATAAATTCATCATTCTATATGCGTCAAACGGCGGCAACGACAACTTATGGAAGGGCGCAAAAACCGTTGACTCACTAAAGACCCATCTCCGCGACTCTCTAATCATAAAAGTCGGCGGCGGGATTAAATCGAGAACCGGTAATATAATGGAAACCGGCTACATATCAGACAAAACAGAACTCGCCGATTACTACGCATCAGCAGATATTTTCTATTACCCGACACTTGCCGATAACTGCCCGCTCGTTGTCCTCGAGGCTTTATCGTGCGGAACGCCTGTTGTTTCCTATGATACCGGCGGCGTATCCGAGTTGGTTGCCCACGGGATCACCGGTTACATTGCCGGATACGGCGACACCGACGATCTCATAAAGGGAACTCTCCTTTACAAACATAATGACATTCTTAGACAGCAAAGCTCGATAGCAGCACGAGAGTCGGTTATCAAGAATTTTACCGAATCCGGCATGATAGATAAATATGCGGCGCTTTATGA
>JBFZEO010000219.1:0-14157 GCA_041306845.1 Spirochaetota bacterium | reverse complement strand
AAACGCATATGCTAAATAAAAATTAAAAATGTCGATATTGAAAACTACTTCCCCCATTCCCAATTTTACCTACCCATATTACCGGCGCGGCCAACCCTGGACACAACTTACAGTTGCTGCTCGGGTATGCGTCCTAACAGTTATGTAAAACTCTCTCTTTTTGACAAGAAAAGAGAGAGTTTGTGGAACTTTTGACAAAGCCAGCCGGCAAGGTGCAGATTATAAGAGCGCAGCTCTTATAAAAATTTCCTTGATTTATTCCTTCTTGTTTGTTATATATGAATAAATGTTCAAGTGTTTGAACGGAGGCTTATGGAAAATTTAAATAGTAATTTGCTGGACTCAAGTGTTAATAAATCGCTTGCAGGGTTATTCAAGTTGTTAGGCGATCCCACAAGGCTTAGTATTGTCAACATTCTCCTCAAGAATGAATTGAGTGTTGGCGATATCTCGCGTGAGGTTGGTATGAGTGAATCGGCTGTTTCTCATCAGTTAAGGGTGCTTAATCTTTCAAATGTCGTAAAGCACAGACGGGATGGTAAGCAGATTTTTTATTCGCTTGATGATGAGCATATTGAACAGATTTTCGATATAGGACTTACGCATATTCTGGAGCATAATTTTTAAGATTTTGTTCTTTGATATTTATATTGTGCTTTTTGGTTGCTGGCGGAATGGGCTTATGGAGTGCAACTTGAAGAAGTTTACCGTGAAAAGGGAAAAAGGCAAAACGTATATGTAAAATCATATCCTATGGTCAAAATTTACAATTAGCAAAAACCTTCCTCCATTCCCCAATTTTATCCCTATATATTGCCGGCGCGGCCAGTAAGAATTACGGCAGAACGCTTACAAGCATTGTAAACGTACTGACGTAAACTTACGCCAGACAGCCGGCAAAAGGCAGATTTATAAGAGCGCAGCTCTTATAAAATCCCCCTCCTCACAATATAAATTTACTAAAGAAAATAAACCGGAGATTATAATATGGAGAAAACAATAAAAAAAGAAATATATCTTGAGGGATTAACCTGCGCCATGTGTGCTGCAAAGATAGAGGAGAGTGCCGGACGGATGACCGGAGTAAAAACAGCAACAGTCAATCTGACGGCAGAAAAACTTGAAATCGAATATACAAAGGACGCTGACCCGTCAAAAATCTTCAATGAGATAAAAGAACTCGTCGCGAGGATAGAACCTGATGTCGCCGTAAGAGATAGAATAATAAATTTATCCCAAAAAAAGATACTTCTTGATGGACTTCGATGCACTCATTGTGTTGATCTCATAGAGCGTGAGATAAGAAACATGTCTGGTGTAACGAGCGCCGTTATTGGTCAGAACAAAAAAAGTCTCATTGTAGAATGTGAAAAATCTGTTAAACCTGAGATAATACTGGAACATATAAATTCTCTCATGCCGTCGCTCCATGATAATCTGGTGCTAAAAGTGGACAAAAATCCGCAGAGAAAGATAATGCTTCCGGAACCGATCCTCATTCTCAGAATAATAATCTCGGCGATTATAGTCGCCGGTGTTCAGATAACAAAACCGGATCTTCCGATAAGTATCGCCCTGTACATTGCCGCATATATAATCATCGGATACAACGTTATAATAGACTCTATCAAGAACATAATCAGGGGAGATCTGTTTGACGAAAATTTTCTGATGACTATCGCAACAATCGGGGCGTTTGCCATAGGAGAATATCCCGAGGCTGTATCGGTTATGATCTTTTATAACATCGGTGAGATGTTCCAGGATGCGGCAGTCAAAAGATCGCGCGACTCAATAAATTCTTTATTGTCGTTAAAGGTAGAAACTGTGAGCGTTAAGAGGGGCGGGGCGGTGATCGAGCTGTCGCCGGAGAATGTGGAGGTCGGCGAAACTATAGTAGTTCGTCCCGGCGAAAAGGTAGGATTGGACGGAGTTATTGTTAACGGAGAGTCAGCTGTGGATAAGTCGTCGCTGACCGGTGAGGCGCTTCCTGAGAATGTTAAGGCTGGTGACGAGGTGTTATCAGGAGTTATAAACAAGAGTGCGCTGCTTGAGATCCGCGTTACAAAAATATATTCTGAATCAACGATAAAAAAGATCCTCGATATGGTACAAAACGCATCATCCAAAAAAGCGAAGACTGAAAAGTTTATAACAAAATTTGCAAAAGTCTACACTCCGGCAGTTATGCTTGCATCGCTTCTAACGGCTCTCCTGCCGCCCCTTTTGTTTCATGAGAATTTTACGGTGTGGCTCTATCGTGCCCTCGTCTTTCTTGTTATATCGTGTCCGTGCGCCCTTGTGATATCTATACCTCTCGGGTTTTTTGGCGGGATAGGGGCTGCGTCGAGACGCGGGATCCTTGTCAAAGGTGCCAATGTGCTTGAGAGTGTTAATAAAATAAAAACAGTTGCCTTTGATAAGACCGGCACTATAACCGACGGTGTTTTCAGTGTAAAAGAGGTTATCAGTTTTGATAAATATGATAAAGATGCAGTTCTTTTTTATGCTGGACTGGGGGAGGCGTATTCCACACATCCTCTCGCAGTCTCCATTCTAAGAGCGATGAAAACGCCGCCCGATGTCTCAAAGATAACAAAATATGAGGAGATATCGGGTGCCGGTGCGGTAGCATCAACTGAGTTCGGCGTTGTGTCTGTGGGGAATGTAAAACTTGCCCGGGACAAGAATACCATTCTTAAGGAGTATAGCGGCAGCGGAACGGCGATCTACGTTGCCCTGGACGGAACTCATATCGGAACAGTGATCCTTTCTGATGCAGTCAAAAAAGGTGCCCTTGAAACAGTGACTCAACTCAAGATGAGCGGCAAGAGACTCATTCTACTGACAGGCGACAGGCGGACGGAAGCAGAGAGAGTTGCCGGCGAGCTGAATATAGAGTGTGTAAAGAGTGAACTTTTACCGCTCGATAAGGTTAGTCATATCGAGTCAGAGATCGGCTCGAAGAAAGGGCATGTGATGTTCGTCGGGGACGGAATAAACGACGCTCCGGTAATAAGCCGTGCAGATGTCGGTGCGGCAATGAGTGTCGGCGGGGCTGATATCTCGGTTGAGGCGGCTGATGTTGTTATAATGGGAGACGATGTTGCGAAGATACCGCTCCTTTTCAGGATAGCCGGCATGACAAAGAGGATAGTTTTTCAGAACATAATTCTGGCACTCGGAGTCAAGGCTGCCGTACTGATATTGAGTTTTGCCGGATATCCGTCTATGTGGTGGGCTATATTTGCCGATGTCGGTGTGGCGCTCCTCACCATTCTCAACTCGGCGAGGGTTGTTTGGTCGGCAAAATGAGTGTGTTTTTAATTGTGTAGAATGGTCAAGCGGTTTGACAATTTCAGATTGTTTTAGTATAACTTTCGTACCGATTGTTACGGCAGACTCCCGGCACCGGTACTAATTATGATGAAGAGGGTAGTATTATGGAATATAATGTAGTTACATTCCCGGATGATAGACTTAAAGTGAGGTCTGAAGAGATTGCCGAGATAAATGACGATATAAAACTTCTTGTGAAGGATATGTTCAGGATGATGTATCTGCATCGCGGAGTCGGACTTTCCGCAGTACAGATCGGTGTTAACAAGAGAATATTTGTTATGGATATCCCTAAAAAAGGGCAGATGGTTATGATAAATCCTGTCATAAAAGATATGTCTAAAGAGACTTCCACATATGTGGAGGGGTGTCTCTCTCTGCCGGAGATATCCGCCGAAGTGGAGAGACCAAAGATTGTTACTCTGGAATACACCGACATAAAGGGGAAGAGGCAGACATTGACCACTAAAGGCGGCATGCTCTCTACGTGTATCCAGCACGAATACGATCATCTTGACGGGATATTGTTTATAGACAGACTCTCTCCCGAGGAGAGACTCGAAAAAATTAAAGAGTACAGGAAGATTAACAATAAATGAAACTGATTTTTATGGGTACTCCTCAGATCGCTGTCAGAACACTTGAGGCTTTGTCGGCAAAATATGAAGTTGTTGCGGTGGTTACAAGGTCGGACAAACCGGTCGGCAGATCTAAAGAGCCTGTTCCCTCTCCGGTAGCCTCCGCTGCTCTGAGAATGGGGATAGATACCTACAAACCGGAGATTATTGACTCCGAATTAATTGATTCTCTAAAAAAATATGAAGCAGACTACTTTATAACGTTTGCCTATGGTAAGATATTAAAACAGGATTTTTTTGCAATTACGTCGAACGGCGGGTTAAATATCCATCCGTCGATGCTCCCCGATCTCCGGGGAGCATCTCCTCTGCAGAGCGCTCTCCTTGCCGGATATGCTAAGACGGGGATAACTATTCAGAAGATAGTCTTAAAAGTTGATGCCGGAGATATAGTTGCTCAGAAAGATCTTGATATAAATGGGATGGATATAATTGAACTGGAGGATTACACATCGGGAGTTGCTGCCGATTATATAGTTGAAACGCTCGCGAAGATAAGCGATATAACTCCCATTCCGCAGAATGAACAGAAAGCAACTTATTGTAAAATGATAAATAAAGAGGACGGACTCATCGACTGGAGTCTTGAGAGCGGTACCATTCTCAACAAGATAAGGGCTTTTGCCGACTGGCCGGGAGCTTATACGTTCCTCGACGGTAAAAAACTCACAGTTTATAAAGCTGTTCGGGCGGACGGGTGGAATGGGACTGAGTGTGCCGGAACTGTAATTCTTGCCGACGCTAAAGAGGGCGTTGTTGTTAAATGCGGAAGGGGAGCCGTCAAAATTGAGATGCTGCAGCTTGAAGGTAAAACAAGAATGGGCAGCAGGGAATTTTTGAACGGTTATAGAAATATGTTAAATAAACAATTTAAAATGGAGCGGTAAAATGAATTATTTGATGGATTTTATTGAGTATATCAAAGAAAAAATAATCATTTCTCACGGAGACTCGGACGAGGATCGGGCAAAGAAGATCATCTGGTACGCATTTTTCGGATCGTTTGTTCTGATATTTGTGGTGTCTTGGATTATTTTTGTCCTGTTTACATTCACATCGACAAGCATCAAGATCCCCAATATGGTCGGAGATGATGTTTATTCGGCGCTGAAAAAGATGTCAGACAAGGATCTGATGGTAAGAGTTTTCCCGAAGTTTAACGATAAATATCCGGAAGGAACTGTCTATCTGCAGAATCCGTCTCATGGGGCAGTTGTAAAAAGGGGACGTCTTGTGATACTTACTGTTTCTCTTGGTAATCAGGATAACAGTCTGCCCGATTTTACCGGTATGACGATGTTTGAGGTTGATGACTTGTTGAATGCAAAGTATCCGCTTAAGAATAAAGCTCCATATACCATAGAAACTCCAGTGACTGAACATAATGATAAGGTGGCGATCGGACAGGTAATAAGACAGACTCCGGAAGCCGGAACTATGCTGAAAAAAGTCAAAAAAGTGCAGCTTGTTATGTCGAGCGGACCTGCCAGCAAGACTGCGAAGAAAGTTCTCAATAATTATACCGGCAAAAGAGTACGGGATATCCTCGGTGAAATATCATCTTTGGGGATAGCAGTTACATTCCACCTGACACCGACTAAGAACAAGGATGATGACGGATTGATTAGCGGGCAGTCTCTTGCTGCTGGAATGTCGATCGATGAGATGACATCGTCGGGTAAAGTTCTTGTGATAGAGGGTAGCAGGTTTAATGAAAATAAGACAGATTATGTGATCTATGATCTTAATTATAATATGCCATATAACAACCTGCCTTATAGCTTTTCTGTAAAAGAGAGGGCTCAGGATGGAACGGACAGAGTTGTTATCTCCTTTAGAACAAAGGGGAATGGGACTTTTACGATGCCTGTTGTTATCAAGAAGTTTTCTAAGATTGTTGTGACTGTCGGAGATAAAACGGTTGTTGAGGAAGAGGTTAAATAGTTTTTTATTAGAGAATATGTTGAACTTTAAATGAAAAAGGGGCAGTCTCAAAAGACCAGCCCCTTTTTTGATTTAGTTTTAGATTTTTTTTATATAAGGGGTGTAATTATGGCAATTAAGTATTCTTCTGTAGTGCCTTGGGGACGTTCGTTAAGTGAATATGTCGATATGTTTAATCTGAGTCAATCTGATTTGGATAAAAAAATCTTAGGCTGCGGTGACGGTCCGGCGAGTTTTAATTTTGAGCTGACACAAAAAGGGGGACAGGTTGTTTCAATTGATCCGATATATCAAATGAGTAAGGTTGAGATTGAAAATAGAATTAGTGAAACTTACGATGATGTTATAAATCAAACATCTAAAAATAGGGAAAAATTTGTATGGAAAAACATAAAGAGCGTTGAGGAACTGGGGGAGATCAGGATAAGTTCTATGAGGAAATTTCTTGATGACTTTGAATGCGGATTGAGAGAGAATAGATACATTTCTCTTGAAATGCCAAACTTGCCATTTTCAGACAATCAGTTTGATCTATCTTTGTCATCTCATTTTCTTTTTTTATATTCTGATAATTTAAACTATGATTTTCATTTGAAATCAATCAGGGAGATGCTGCGAGTTTCAGGCGAGGTTAGAATATTTCCGATTATGGATTTAAATGCAAATATTTCGCCATATGTTGATGATATTCAAAATGAATTAAAGAGAGATGGTGTCGAGTCGGAGATCATAAGAGTTAATTACGAGTTTCAGAGGAATGGGAATGAGATGCTGAGATTAAGGAAAAAATGATTAACATTAAACGATAATTTATTATCGTTTAATGTTAAAAAAACTACTTCTTCATATATTCTTCAATCACAGATTGCATCTCCGGACTCAACTGTTTAATTAAAACAGCATTAAAGATTCCTTTTTCCGGAGTCTGATCTATCTTATAAAGATGATTTGATGCAATGGCATAAGAGCGGCCGAGAGCTGCAAGTGATCCCTCTTTCATAATAGGATCTATATTTGTTGCGATAATCGAGATCGTTTTATCACTATTGATTGTGATCTCAAATACTCTGAACTGTTCAGGGAATTCTCGTAACGATTTTGTTTCGACCTGCCAGAATCCATTCTCAGGATGATTCGGATCAGACGATGTAAAATTTGTTATATTGTTGAGATGTCGATGACCGGCTACCATAAGTATAAGGTTGGGGAATGCCTTGAGTTTCTCAATAAGTTCTTTCTGATTTGAATATCCGGAAGTTACAGGTATCCAGCTCATCGGAGTCTCTTCTCCCTCAACTCCTATCGGAACATGCGCCGCGATAATCATAAGCTGGTTTGCATCCTGACCGGCTTTTAGCTGTTCCATAAGCCATTCGTAACGTCCATTATTTAGTGAACCGTGTCCGTAGATTCCCTCCAGATATGAGGGTTCCCCGTTTGTTTGCGTGTTATCCAGCACGATAATTTTTATTGGAACATTGGATTTTGGGATGAATGAGTAGCACCCGTTAAACGAGTTCTTTGGATCTTTCTGAGCAAATCCGTGTCCTACAGGAAGCGACGTTGTTGTGCTGAATTCGTTCATCCATTCAGCCTTTGAAAGATAGCGTCTGCTGCTGTCGGCGGTAACGTTCGGGATATCTTTCAGGGTATCCATTCTTCCTGCACCAATAATCGGAGCGTTTGGTTTGCTGCCGTCCAGAGTTCCGGTCGAATAGGTATGGCCGTCTTCCATCAGGATATTTGGCAATTGAAGTATCTTGTCTCCGATTACAGCTTTTTTCATATCTTCGGAGATCTCTTTTGAACCTAACCAGAAATGATCGTGGTTACCGATAGCGGCATACCATGGGATCGACTTGTCAAGCCCCGCTGCCTTAAATTCATCGGCATAGTCGTTGTTGGTACCCGGTATCGGGTCTTTTTTACCGCCGGAATACGGCCTGATCGTTTTACCGTCCATGATGTCTATAAACCATCTTAATTCGTTGTATTGACAGCTGTTTGCCATATCGCCCAGAGCTAACCCCAGATCGATCGGATATTGCTTGTTATAAGCGTTGATTGTCTGGATGGCGGCATCTAAAACTTGTGTTGTATACGGCATAAGCGGTGCGTAGAGAGAAATCCCCTGTTGTCCTAACATTGGAGCAAAAACAATACCTTGTCCCGGAGATTCTTCATCGGTTATGTGAATGTCTGTTATTGTAAAGAAACGGAGAAGGGTAGATGCTTTTTTTACCGACGTATTGTCATAATTTGACGGCATCAAATCTTTTCTCGTTTCGTATGGAATCCCATCTCCTATATGGTATTTGCCGTAACCAAGTTTTGTTAAATTTTCCGTATCGTCGACACGAACTTCAGTTGAAGGCGGATTGTCCGGGACTAATGTTCTGTCTACAGTTGTCAGGACAGGAATATCTGCATTCTTACAGCTTATAGCAATTATACAGATAAAAATTGCCGCTGTTAGTAATCTCATAACTGATCCCATTGATAGCTCCTTGTGATGCTTATATTTTATTTGAGGAATAATAATTCCATGGAATATATCATATTCATAATTAGGAAAATAGCAAGCTGTATTTATCGTGGAAATTTTGTCGTAACTTATAACTTAGCAGGCTTAAAAATCTCCAGTTAGAGCCTCTTACAAAAATACTTTTTTCTATAGAATTTTTGCAAGAGCCACATCTGATAAATCTTACATTGAATGGCCTGTCACATAAGTTAAGTTCAACGTGCTCTCCAGACATGCAAAATAAAAATCTTCTTATAATGGTGTGGGGGATTCCCATTTTATAGTTTTAATCAGTTCTTCACACTCCTCAAAACTCAGTCCGCTTTTTGTGGCTGCGATGTTTATGAGCTTGCCGTCCGGGTTGGTTCTAACAAGGTTGTAGTTTTTTAAGTATGCAAGTTTTTCCTGTGTTATTATCCCTTTTGATATCAGCGAGTGTGTGAATGGGATCTCGTCAAATGTAACGTTATTGCCTTTTGTGTTATAAACAAAATCTATCATATCAAAACACGCTGCTATGTTATTGCCCGATATGTGATATGTACGTCTTACTTTTTCCCACCATTCCATATGTTTATATTTGTCTTCGTCTATAATCGGTGTGGACATATTGTTTTTAAGATTATCAAATATTGCTTGATTGAGTTCTTCGATTTTTAAGTTTTTGTCCTTGAACCGTGCTGCTACAACAAAAATATTTGACTCCGGATCATATTTCTTGATTATTGCCGGGATATCATAATTTACGATATAGAGGTTGTCTATCTTTTTTATAGTCTGCTCGTACATTCTCAAGAAATCGCAGTCGTCAACCATGGTGTTAAACAGTGTCTCACTGTCAATGTTGAGGCTGAGCAGAGCGTCAAAGGAGCCGATTATATTTGCCTCATCAAATTTTACTTTGAAATGGCTCTCAAATTTATCTATCATTTCCGGATATTTTGCTATCTCATGTTTCGCATAGATTGAGAATATGTACTGTGTTGAATAATGTTCAAGGATAAGCGCATTTTTAATGAAAAGCTTGCCGTTGAGATTGGCAAGATAAATTATATCACCGAAATCCTGTACGCCTTTTATGATGGCTGTCTCGTAGTTGAGTTTGTTTGTCTGCGGTCTGACATAAACAACAGTGAGCGGATTCATCGGGCTATCTGTTTGAATGTACGGTATTATTACATCCGGTTTTATTTCACTCATATTAATCCGTTTCTCTTTTATATTCTAAACCGTTGCTATTATAATATAACTAATTTTATTTTTAAAGTGAGAAGAGTAAAATATTATCAAAAATATGTAAAAAAAAGGGTGCACCGTAAATAATAATCGGTGCACCCGTGAAATAATAATAAAAAATCAATTTCTATTTAGAAAGGTAGAATTCAACCCTTCTGTTTATTGCCATCTCCTCTTTTTCCTCTGCTGTCATTTTATCTTTCAGAGGGATTATCGGATTCTTGAAACCAAGACCAACGGATGTAAGTTTTGTTTTATTAACTCCGAGTTTTACGAGTTCGCCGGCTACAGTTTCCGCTCTGGCAAGTGCGAGTTTTTCAGCTGCTTTCTCGTCGAGCCCCTTTCTGAACTCATTGGCATAACCCTCGATTGTTATGTTGTAATCGGCAAATTTCTTCATTGCTTTTGCCAGTTTATTGAGGATTGTCTTGTTTAACTGATCCGGAGTCATCTGAGCTTTTTCCGGCTGAAAGTTGATGTTGCTGACTTTTATCTTATATCTGCCGTCGCTTAGTTTGATAATGAGCAGGTCGACAACTATCGGATCAAATTTTTGGGAAGATTTATTACCCACAAGATCGGTCGCCGTAAATGTTATCGGATAATCCTGCACACTCTCAACAAGTTTACCATTCTTACCGATACCATCCCAGGTTATTGGTGCGGACGGAGTACCGGTACCGCTGAAACTGATAAATTCCCTTTTTGTTATAGGATTTGTAATGGTGATTTTCCAGTCCTTAAAGCCGGTTTTATCTTCGGCATTACTGAAACCCAATGTTATAGTGTCGTTTTCACCGTCATTATCTGGAGAGAACAGGTTGGTGCTTCTTGTTAAAGAGATAGCTGGACCTGTCAGGTCAACTATAAACGGTTTACTGCTTTTTGTTGTTGTCACACCTAACTTAGTTGTTGTTTTTACATTTGCAGTATATTCCCCGTCTGCCGGAGTAGTTCCGGAATTGGTTGAGCCGTTCCATGTGTAATCTTTAGGCATAACTCCGGTTTTTGCATCTTCAAACACAGTTTCTCCCGATTTATCGGTTACACTGAATGTCCATGCGATTATCGGATTCTCCGGAGTGCTGTTGTCCCCGAGTGCAAAAGATATAGTGTCCGAGGTAGCGTCTTTATTCGGGCTGAATGATAATTCCTTCGGGTCAACACTAATCTCAGATTTTTTCGTATCAATCACAATTTTTAATTTTTCAGACTGATACTTGTTACCGGCTAAATCTTTAGATTTTAACTGATAAAAATACTCGCCGTCGGGTAGAGTTGTTCCCTGTTCGTTCTTGCCGTCCCATTTTACCTCGTCAGGAACTTTTTTCTGCCAGTTGAATGTTGCTACTGTTTTACCAGATTTGTCGGTTATGTAACCATTCCACTCAGCCTTTTCATCTGATGAACCCTGTTTTATAATAATCTTATCGTTAACATCGTTATCATCCGGACTAAAAATACTGATTTCCGTAGTCGACTGAGACTCCGGTGGCGTGAGATCGACGACAACCGGCAGAGATTCCCCTTTCGACAGGTTTCCGTTAAAATACTTAATTTCGAGTTTACCGGTGTAGAGTCCCTCTTCTGCAAAAACGTTTTTGTCACTCTTGCCGTCCCAGATTATGGAATCTTTAATATCTTTCTGACCGGAAAAAGTTTTTAGTACGTTCTTATCTTTCTGTGAGATGACAGCAAACGTCCATCCGACAATGTTTTCCTTTTCAGTGTAGGTGAGGTCAAATTTTACACTATCGTTCTCGCCGTCGTTGTTAGGCGAGAAAATCCCATTCTCCCATGAAACCTTAACCGGACTCTCAACAGTGTCGATAACAACGTTGTTTAGGCTTGTTTCCCATGAGTTGCCACCCTTATCGGTTCCTGTGAGTCTGATAGAGTAGAGTCCGTCGGCAGCCTTAGTGTTTTTGTCGGTCTGTCCGTTCCATTCTACAGAGGTTGTCGTGAGGTCTTTGTCGTTTAATTTGAATGTTTTTACAATTTTGTCCTGATTGTCAAGTATGTCCACATTCCAGTCTTTACCTTTAAGCTCAGGATATTTAGTCTCGAATTCATCCTCTTTAAAAGTGATGTTGTACTTTAGAGTATCCTTGTTGCCGTCGTTATTAGGCGAAAAAAGCTGGTTTTCCACGCTGTACTCTGCTGCCGGCTTAACGGTATCTATATAGACAACGCCGAGTCCGAGCTGTTCTGTGCTGAATATGTTTTTCTTGCTGTCCATAACTATAAATCTGAAGTAATATTTGCCGTCCTGTGAGAGTTTACCATCTTTGTCTTTACCGTCCCAGACAACACTTTCCGGAAGCTGAATGTTCTCTTTTTTCATAAAGAGTGTTTTTTGGAGTTTTTCAAGTGGTTCTTCTGTACCGATGGATTTAATAAGAATTTTTTCTTCATTTAGAATCTCAAGCTGCCAGTATCTTACAAAGTTTACTGTCTTTACGTTGAGTGTCAGGACGAGTTCGTCCTGTTTTGTGTCATTGTTTGGACTTATAACCTGTGCGTTTTGTGTGAATGCTGCTTCTACCTGCACAACATTGCCGGTAGATTTACATCCGAAGACTGCGATTATACAACCGATTGCTGCTGTTAACTTTAGTAACTTTTTCAAAATATCCTCCCGATATAAAAATATAGTTGAATAATAGACAATTTAAAATTTATCTGCAAGCACATTTTTTTTGTGTAAACCGATAAATCATCCATCTGTTTTTTTATAAGGTGTTTACATGATTTAGAGACTATCCGGTAAGATTGATGTTTTTGTAAAAAAATATAGTATAAAGGTCTTAATTTTGATATAAAGAAACCTATGTTAAAAAGAGTGAAAGCAGCAGTTTTTCTATTTTTATTTCTGTTTGTAAATATTTTTTTTTATGCCCAGTCTGATGATGACGGATGGAAAAAAGCCTCCGATAAATTCTATCTGACAGTACTGGCAAAAGAGCTTCTTAACGCAAATCTTTCTCAGCTTAAGGATATGGCCAAGTCGCTCGGACTTCCGGAGGCTTCTACGGCACTCGATTACAGAAAAAGTATTGCTTCATTTTACGACATAAAGTTGATTGAGCCGGTTCAGGTTAATGGAGATAAGATCAAGCTGGAGCGTGCCGGAGAACTTAAGGTTATCAAACTTACCGATGTTAATGAGGAAAATCTCCATATAATGGGTAAGGTTAGGCTTATTATTTCGGGCAAGGATGAAAACGGAGCCGGCACGCAGCGCAAAATTGAGGCGGATGAGGTTTTTATCGATACAAAGAATAAGAATATAACCGGTACCGGAAATGTGGTTTATACCGATGATAAACTCGAATTCAAAGGCGCCCATTTTTATTATAATTACGGTATCAACAAGGGGATCCTCCTCGACGGAAGGACTAAGATTCTCAAGAATGATGAATCAGGTCTGCAGGGCGCATATTTTACCGGTAAAAAGCTCTCATATCTCAGTAAAGATGAATCAATTTTATATGACGGCAAGCTGACAACGTGTGATGCTGCCGATCCCCATTATCACATAATGGTTGACAGACTGTGGCTTAACAAGGAAAACGAGTGGGGATTGCTGAACGGTGTTGTCTATGTCGGTCCTATGCCGTTCCTATATTTCCCGGTTTACTACCATCCCAAAAATATCGAGGTTCACCCCTCATTCGGCTACAGGACAAAAGAGGGATGGTTTTTTCAGACAACATATTCGATACTCGGTAAACTTAAGGCTGATGAGAGTTCATCGACGGGCACTTCGTCAACATCTGCTAACGGAGCCGACTTTGGTGTCTCGGTGCGGCGGGCAGATCCGACTCAGAGTGAGCTGTTTACTCTTAATAAAGTTGATCTTGAAAAAAAGCTGAATGAATTTTACGACAAAGATCCATTCTACAAAAAATATCCGCAGTTCAGAATACTCCCCGAATTTAACAAGATCGACCTCGCTTTGAGGTTTTTTGCGGATGCGTACTACAATCTCGGTTTTTACGGCGGTTCGTTTTTCTACTTTAACATGGAGTACCCGGCCTACACATTTAAGCTGAAACTTTTGACAGACTACGGCGCATCGAGAAAGATCTGGAAGGACACGAGTTCCTCGGTATATCTGCCGTATGACCCGGATGATAAGGAACTTGATTATGATGCCAGCACTAAGAGGAATTCATATTTCTTTTCGGAAACCAATCCATTTACCCTTAGAACAGCACAGTATCTCAAGGTGAATGGGGATTTTTTCAGAAATACGTTAAATTTAAAGACAGAACTTGAGATTGAGTATGCTTCAGATACTTCCTTTTACAAGGATTTTTATAATAGGGATTTTTCTTTTACATATTTTGACTTGTTAGGTGATCTGCTGCAGTACAATATGGAGCTGAAAGACAGCGAAAATACCATTTTCAAATCAACTGCTGCCAGCGAGGTGTCAAAGGAGACATCTCTCACTGATAATTTTATAATTAA
>JBFZEO010000218.1:0-15121 GCA_041306845.1 Spirochaetota bacterium | reverse complement strand
AGTTTGAACCGGATAGTTCCATTCTAATGGAAAACGAGAAAAAGCGGCTCGATAAGATAGCTGAGATAATCACAAAATATAAAGAGAATGGAACTAAAATTGTCGGGCATACGACTGACAGGGGAACAGAAGCCGGGAGAGATAAACTCTCTATGGAGCGTGCGAGATCGGTTGCCGAGTATCTGCTCTCAAAGAATGCGATACTGCCGGAGAGATCGATCTATGAAGGGCGCGGCGATAAAGAGCCTGCCGCCCCGAATACGACTCTGGAAGGCATGAAAAAGAATAGACGTGTTGAGATTTATCTGCTGGAAGAGTAATCCCATCGAGGCGGAGCTTTTTAGAATGATATTATTGTGCTGTCCAGGCGGGCTGATATGAAATACCGTCCTCTGTTATCTTGTAGAAATTATAATATATAAGGGATAATATATATATATCGGTTTTGTTTATGGTGTCGTTTTCTGCGTTGTGCATGTCTGTCATTGTAACTGCGGCGTTTCTCCCGTCTTTTGAAATTGTGAAATTTATCGGGTAGAGTTCGGATGTGAAAATTTCTTTTTGATAACCGGTGTTGGTATCTTTGATCTTGAGTGTGTAAAATGTTTTGTTATCTATGTTTGACGGATTAGTTGCGATGTCGAGATATCTGCTGTTGTCTATTTTGTATTTGTTTTTCATTCGTGTTTCGATTTTGATGTTTGATCCGTCTACCATTGACACGAGATATGTTGAGTTGCTCTCCGGCGGTTTGAAGTAGATAAAGTTCCTTTCGGTTTCTTTCTCAAGGTAGATAAGTCCCCCTTTTTCTCGCGAGAGTGTGTTGGCGAATGGATCGAGCTCAGTTCTATATGTTGTATTATCTGTTGTAATCGCTGTTACAGCCTTAGTTTTTGCGGATGCACAGTCGTATCGTTTTATCGTCCAGGTATTTTTATTTACGCCGTTATTTTGTGATACATATATTATTTCATTTTCAATCTCATCGTACATAAACTTTGCAGCATTTTTGGCAATTCGCTTAGTTTCCTCTATTTTTTTTGTGAATTCATATATAGATTTCTCTCCGGTCTTGTCGCTGCCGAGAATGTATATCTTTGAATTGTCGATGGGGAACTCCACCTGGAGAACAGAGATATCCTGTTTTATGTTTACCTTTGAAAATATCTTAGCAGATATATTTTTAACTTCCATTAAATGTGAATTTGATAGGAAGTAGAGTTTATTGTTGATTGCCGGATCAGACTCAATATTTATTTCGGAATTATCTTTCTTATCTGTAAACCGTTTTGAGGACACGTAAGCTGATTCGTAATCCTGACTTATTTCCATATAATATCCAAAAATCCAGCCTGTGACACCGTCATATCTCACTTTGTACCAGTAATCCTCAAATTCGTTTACTCGTGATCTGATCGGGTCTTTTTCGATTATCTCAACAATCATTCCTTTGTCGAGATGCCTTAATGTTTGAGAATGGATATCATTCAACCCGCGCATCCTGAGGTTGTCCACAGTTATCAATCCAAACGGTTTTTTTAATATCTCTGATTCTGTAAAGTTATTTGTTTTATCAGACAGGCGGCTCTTCTTCTCCTGGCAGGAGCTTAAGAGTATTATTAATAAGCACAGAAAAACATATCTCATATCTTTTCCTATTTTTATTTTATAGAATGATGAACTTTTAATGAAATTGTCAAGTTTAGATAAACCATATGAGGTGCCGCCTGTCAGATATATCTAAAAGACGGCACCATATAGTTTGCAGTATAATATATTTTTCTAATTATTTCTCTGTTATATCAACTTTTTTTGATAGATAATCAACAGCGTCGAGGGACATGAAATACTTTTCGAGTGATCTTCCCTGGTTGGTTCTCTGGATTACTCTTGATGTTGTGTAAGTTGTATCTGCTATGTCAATGTATGGATTCCTTTTCATAAATTCCGGATCCGGCATAACAAGATCAGCTGCGATTACTCTGTTGAGGGCGCCCTCTGCTCTGAGTTTCTGAAGTCTCTCTTCTGCCGGCGGCGCAAATAATCCGTAGACCACGGCAACGTTTATCTCTTTAGCTCCGAGCTGCTTGTATTTTCGGCAGACATCAACGATTGACCCGCCGGAGTCTATCATGTCATCTACAATGAATACAGTTTTACCTTCGATCGAGAGCATATCCGGTTTTAGGACTGTAACTTCTTCTATGTTGTTTGTAAGTGAATTTCTTCTTTTGTCAACAACGAGGAGGGGAACTTTGAAGGTTTTTGCGAATGATGCTGCAAATTCTTTACCGCCTGCATCGACCGAGCTGAATATCCAGTTATTTAGTACTTCAGTGTTGTAGTTTGCAACCGACTTTACATAGTTGCGGAGTATAAATTTTTTAAGCAGACTTTCGCCCTTGATATTGTCGTAAGCGGTGTATCTGTTGTCGATCCCGATGAGGGATTTTTTGGAATGGATCTGATACATCATAATATGATCAGCTCCGTTAGCAGTTATATTTCTAAAGAAAGTTCTTAGGTTACAGCTGCCTCGTCCCTTTGGTCTGTCTGACCTTGCCTGTCCGAGGTTTAATTCAAAAATTGTTATGGAATCTGTTTTTGCTTCCACAAATGCGTCGAGTGTATTATAAAGGAGCAATTCCTGATCTGATAATGTCAACTCTTTCGATGTTCCGTTGTAGTCAGTGCATTTTGATGGTGTAAACGTATGGAAAATAAAAACATCCTTTCGCCTGGCACTGTCTTTTATTGAGACTTCAATAGCACCATTCCTGTGAAAAAAGTAATTAAGTCCTCCGGTCAGATATGAAGCAATGAATTTTGTCAGGTTTTCTTCACTACCTGAATTGGCTTTGAGCAGTTCTATTTCATCTTCTGCCATGAAGAAAAAAGAAGCTGTGTCAAGTTTGTTGTTCTTGATGTCCTCCAGAAAGTGTTTTGCCAGCCAACCGGCAACTTTTTTCACGTAGTCCTCTGTTCCCGGCAGCGAGAATATCTTTATAGGACCTCTCGTAAAACTGAGATGATGCATTTTATCCTCCATAATTTATATAAATCCGGATTTGATTTTCCGGAAATTTATTCTCTATGTAATAGCAATTTTTATTACTGAAGTAATTTCTTTATCCCGGCTACAAGTGAATTTCTTTTTTTTCTTGCTATGTTGTACCACTTGAAATTATGATCTTTTGCGAGCTGTTCCATATCGATTGCAATATCTTCAATTTTCTCAAAATTATAGCCGATGAAAAAGTAGTAATCCCTCGGCTCGGAGTAGACGTAAACTCCGTCGTTGAATGATATCGGCTTTTTTTCATTCTTTATAAATTTACCAGCAAACGAAAGCTCAGAGTATTTTAAATTAACAGAATCTTTTTTGCCAAAACAAATTGTAAGACCGTCATTGTCCATAATTATTTTCTGATGCGACATTTTGATAATCGAAAAATACAGCACAGTGAGAATTGCGTATGGGATTGCGGTAATAATAAGAAATTGTACCGAGAAGTTAGATGGCAGGTATAAAGTAAACGTTGCGGCAGTTATAAACATAACTGCTGACAAAATAACAATTCTTAAATTTCTCATCAGCTTTATAGAATATGTTTTGTACATTACTTAATCCGGTAAGTTAATTGGAATTCTCTAAAACCTACAATATTGTTAAAAAAAAGTAAATTAGATAATGTTATTTTTACCAATAAAATACATAAGTTTATTTTTAGAAAGTATTCTTATTTTTTTGGTCTCTTTTTAGCGTTGAAATTATTTTTCAGTAGAGGCACTCTATCAAAAGTTTATAGAAAGAATCAGTTCTTTAACGTGAAGGGCATCTCTAATAACCTCACTTGATTTCATACTCGTTCTTTTTGTCGTCTATGAGAAAAATTACTTTGTTTGAAATGCAAAGCAGGTTATTAAAGATGCCCTAAAACCTATTTCTTAGTATCTATTGCTGCAAATTCTGATTTATATTCATTGTAATTGCAGCGCAATTGTTATCTTTCTTTACAAAATAAATATTTTTTATTAAAGTTAATTTTTCTTGAGTAAACGCCTTAAAAATTTAACAAAATTATAATATATATGTTATAGTTCCTTTGAGGCGAATTTTGTTGTTCAGTAAGGAGAATTTTAATTGTCTCTCAATTTTAAAGGAAGGAGTCTTTTGACTCTGAATGATTATTCCGAAGAGGAAATCGAGTATCTTGTCGAACTTGCTATGAAATTAAAAAAAATGAAACGGCAGAAAAAACATAAATATTTTCTAAAAAATAAAAATATAGCGTTAATATTTGAAAAAACATCCACTCGTACAAGGTGTGCGGCAAGTGTTGCATGTTACGATGAGGGGGCTCATGCTGAGTTTCTCGGGCGTGATGACATTCAAATGGGCAAGAAAGAGTCTGTTAAAGATACGGCAAGGGTTCTGGGTAGAATGTATGATGGGATTTTATTTCGGGGGTTTAGTCAGGACACAGCGAAGATGCTCTCCGATTACTCTGGCGTTCCGGTTATAAACGGGCTGACCGATTCCTATCACCCGACTCAGGTTCTGGCTGATCTGATGACTATTAAAGAGCGTTTCGGCAGGTTGTCGGGACTTAAGATCGCATATCTCGGAGACGGCAGAAATAATATGGCGAACTCATTGCTCACTGCCTGTCCGCGGATGGGAATGGATTTTTCCATCGGCGCACCCATTCCGCTACAACCCGAAAAAGAGGTTGTTGATCTTGCGGAAAAACTCAAGAAATCGGGAACGGTTATAACAATTACCGATGATCCGGTTGCTGCCGTTAAAGGAGCCGATATCATTTATACGGATGTTTGGGTGAGCATGGGCGAAGAGGGCAAAAGCGGCATCGATGAGAGAGTAAAGATGCTTGCCGGTTATGATGTGAATGAAAATATTATTAAGAGTACCGGCAAAGCGGGAACTATATTTCTGCATTGTTTGCCGGCGACCCATAAGGATGGAAAGCATTGTGGTGAGGTAACGGAAGAGGTTTTTGAGTCGGAAAACTCGCTGGTTTTTGATCAGGCTGAAAATAGAATGCACACAATAAAAGCTATATTTGTAGCACTTATAGGAGAGTGATTATGGAAACATTGTTGATTTACAATTTGTATCCGAAACTTTATAAGAATGTTAAGGCGTGGGAAAAATCTTTAACCAAGATAGCCGGTATGGGTTTTAACTGTATCTATATCAACCCGATACATTATCCGGGATTTTCCGGAAGTTTATATGCGCCGAAAGAGTATTATAAATACAACCCTATGTTTTTCAGTAAAGAGGGGAATGAGGAAGTTGAGTTAAAATCGTTTATATCTTTGTGTAAAGAGAAAGGTATTAAGGTTTTTATTGATCTTGTTGTAAATCATACATCGATAGATAGTCCGCTCATAAAGGAGCATAAAGACTGGTATGTCCTCGAGAATGGTGATGTTAAACGTCCCGGAGCATGGGAAGACGGCAAGTTTATAACCTGGGGAGATCTTGCCGAGTTTAATCTGGAGCACAGTCCGGATCGTAAAGGTTTGTGGGAATATCTGCTGGGTGTATGTAAGCATCTCTTGAGTCTCGGGTTTTCCGGGTTCAGGTGCGATGCTGCCTATCAAGTGCCGGAGGAGTTTTGGAGATATGCCATCGCAGATCTTAAGAAAAATTTTGAAGGAATATATTTCCTTGGTGAAACTCTCGGTTGTACTCCGGTGCAGATTCAGTCGCTTTCAAACTGCGGATTTGATTATATTTTCAATTCATCAAAATGGTGGGACTACAACGGAGCATGGTGTCTTGAGCAATATGAGATGACAAGAAAGATTGCACCTTCGGTATCTTTCCCGGAGTCTCACGATACAGAGAGGCTTTTTACAGAGTGCGGAGGCAATGTTGCCAGATTTCTTCAGAAACTTTACTTTGAGGCTGTATTCTCAAAAGGATTTATGATTACAACCGGACTTGAGTACGGATTTACCAAAAGAATAAATACTGTAATGACTACGAGTGCCGATTGGGAGGAAACCGGCAGGGATTATACCGATAATATAAAGAAAATCCTTGATACTAAGACCGCTTTGAAACCATTGTCGGAGGAGAGTCCGATTTACATCGTAGATCAGTCAAACTGGGCAAACGTTTTTTGTTTTGTCAAAGAGTGGGAGGGGCAGAAGGTTCTTATTGTTTTGAATAAAGATACTGCTAATAATCAGTGGGTTGGCTTACCGAATCTTGAAAATGTACTTGGTAATACTAAAGTAAACGATTTCTCTCCGGAAGAGAGAATTACCGGTGATATCAAGGAGCTTAACATTCAACTGAAACCCGGAGAGATGAAAATCTTTGCACCTAAGAGCGTATATAAGAAATAGAAAGTTCTGTTTTTATGCTTGTATGTTGGAGAACAATCTGGAGAGGCGATGAAATTTAAATGTGTGCTTTTGAGTTTGATCTTGTTGTCGGTCAATGTTTTTGCTATAGACTTCGGGACAACTATGATCGGCGAATATGTATATTATCTTGACGATAGACAGGAAAACCGTGTACTTATCGGTTTTATAAAGATAAGTGAAAATCAGATTATGTGCAGAATCAGCAATCCATCCCGTAAAGATATCCTCGCAGAACTGAAAGTGTCGGAAAATAAAGACGGGACATTGGCGATAAAACCGGATAAAACTTCGATCGAAAGTGATGATGACAGTAATTATTTTATGGATTACCTCGTGTTGTTTTCTAATATGGTTTCCGTTTATAATTCGAACGGCAAGGATCTTTTTTATCAAAAAACGGTCGATGATGTCTGGGATGAATTCGGATTTACCCTTGAATATAAACTTTGCGGGTTGATCCCGATGTTTAACATAATGTCTGTCAGGGCGAAAGATGATGTAGTCCGCGGTATCAAGATTGTCGCTATCGGTGTTGTTAAGGAAAATGAGGATTTTGATAAGTTCTTAAAATATACTGATGTTCCAGCAGGTAAGTCAGAGTCTAAAGATACTTATGTTTTAGTACCCGGTAAATCGAGTTCTGCTGTTTCAGGTGATTTTGATATGAGACTTGATTCTAATTGGGAGTCAAGCGGTAAGGATTCATTCAAATTAAAAAACAGAAAGCAGTCTGATATAATGCTTATGGTTGATAAATTATCGGTATCGGAATTTGCTGACAAAAACGGCGGTGATCCGAGTCTTGTTAATTATCTCGAACTTACCGGTGTTGATTACAATATAAATCCAGGTTCGATCGAGCTTGTGCAGAATGAGGTCGGTGCCGCAGTTTATAGTCGTGAGATCCGGCTGAATGGGAAAGGTGAACTCATAACTTTTATAACGATTTTTTACCCGCTTGACGGTGGAAAAGACTTGTATGGAGTCATAAATTTTAATTCCCCTTCCGGTCTTTACGCAAAGAATAAAAACTATTTTGACGGGATTTTAAGAGATATTAAGCTAAGGAAATGAGTGGCGATAATCGGACTGAATTTGTAAATATAAATGTATGTGCCGACACCCTCGGGGTGTCGGTTGCTACTATCCGCAACTGGATCAAGGGCGGGGTGCTGCATTCAACAGATGGTTGTGTAAACGCCTATGAGTTAGAACGGGTAAGATCCGGGATAACTGCCGGTGAGATATCAAGGTTGACTAAACGTGCTAATAAGTCGGCACTGATGAAAACATTTGTTCCAGATGAATATAAACACACCTCCAGTCCGGACACAATTTTTGAAATAATTGACTATATAAAATCCAACAATCTGTTAATAAACAAATCTGTAAATTACCTGCTCCTTAACATTCTCCAAAAAAATGGACTTGCTGAGTCAAGTGGAAATAAATTGCTCTGTAAAACGAGAGTTGTTGAGAAAGAGATCGGCAGCTGGCAGCTTGACTTGTCGGATGAGAAATATATGGGGCTCGCAAGGTTTGATTTGCCAGAACATTTTGATCCGGCAGGTTTTGTCTATCAGAGTCTTTTGAGCGGTGGTGATAAATCAAAAGGCGGTTCGTATTATACTCCGGGAGAGATTGTAGAGTCGATTGTAAGGAATTTTGATTTTAAAAATGAGAGTTTGTTCGTTGATCCTTGCTGTGGAACCGGGCAGTTTGTCTGTACCGCTGCGTCGGTTAGCGGTCGGCCGGATGGTGTCTGGGGTTATGATATCGATCCTGTTGCCGTTTCTATTGCCCGGATAAATCTTATTGTTAGATTCCGCAGTATCGAATTTACACCGAATATTTTATGCAAGGATACTCTCGTTGATCCGCCGGAAGCCGGTAAATTTGACTTTGTGGCAACTAATCCGCCCTGGGGGGCTCATTTTAGTAAAGTGCAAAAAAAGAATCTCGACAATATTTACGGAGATATTAAATCCGGAGAGTCGTTTAGTTATTTTATAGAGATGGGGTTGAGGCTTCTAAAGGAGGGCGGGAAACTTTCATATATTTTGCCGTACTCTGTTTTGAATGTAGGAACTCATCGTGATATAAGATTTGATCTTGTTAATAAATATTCTGTTAAAAATATATTTTGTCTGGGGGGTATTTTTAGGAATGTTCTCAGTCCGGTGATAAGACTCGATGTTGTAAAAAAAACACCCATTAAACAGCAGGTAAACATTCAACAAGGAAATGAGAATTTTGATGTTCCTCAGGAGAGCTGGCTTGAGAGTAAGGATTGCCTTATGGGCCTTGTCTCGAAAAGGGATGCAGATATCTTGCGGAGAGTTTACGGTTTTGAGCATACGACTCTGCATGGGAATGCTCATTGGGGGTTGGGGATAGTTACCGGTGATAATGATAAGTACCTTTCGGAGGCGGCCGGCGGTGGAATGGAACCGGTTTTTACAGGTAAAGATATAAAACCATTTTTTTACAGTAAGCCGGGGAAATATATCTATTTTGCACCTGATAAATTCCAGCAGACTGCGCCGGAGTGGAAATACCGAGCAAAAGAGAAACTTATCTATAAATTTATCTCAAAATATCCTGTTGTGTGTTATGATGATAGTTCAGCTCTTACACTGAACAGTGCAAATATTGTTATCCCGAAATTTGATTATCCCATAAAAGTTATACTGGCGCTCTTTAATTCTTCGTTGTACAGATTTATTTATCTCAAGAAATTCAGCAGTATCAAAGTTTTAAGAGGCCATCTTGAAGAGCTTCCCCTCCCGCTGCTGTCCGCCGATAAATACCGGGAAGTTTCCGATATGACGGATGCCGTTATTCGTGATAAAAATCTCGATAAATTTTATGTTCTCGATGATTATGTTTTCAGTTTATTTGGGTTCAGCGGAGAAGATATAGATTATATTAAACTTCACTCCTCCATTCAGCACCGAGACTGAAATACTTATCTTTTATCCTGTTATATTTATCAGTCTCAAGTGCGCCCGATTTTATATATGCGATGTTCTGGTCAAGATGCGATTTACTTGTTGTGCCGGTTATCACGCTTGTTACGCCGTCTGAAAATGCCGCATATCGGATTGCAGTTTCGGTCGGGTCAAATTCGTCTGTAAATAATTCAAGTTTTTTCATTCTTTCCCAGTATTGTTCGGAGTAATGGGATGTCGGGCGCTCCTTAAATCTCCAGGGGGCGTTGGCAATGGGGCGCTTGGCTATGAACGATTTGTTATCGTTTTTGATTTTGTCGAGTACCCAGATTGATTTTTTTTGGTCGTAAATGTTGAAGGAGCCTTCGTAAATATCGAGATCACCAAGTCCGACTGCAAATTCGAGATCTTCATTATCACCCGAATATCCGATTGCCCTGACAAGTCCGCGCGACTTCACATTTAACAGAGCGTGAACAACGTCGTATTTACGCAGAATCCATTCCGGACAGGTGTGGAGAAGCACGATGTCGATGTAATCTGTCTGCATCACAGATAATGCACGTTCAACACCTTTGACAACGCAGTCATATGTCCAGTCTTCAACTCCGTCAACTCCATATCCGACTTTGGTGCATATTACGGCTTCTTTCCTCCTGCTTCGGCAGATATATTTGCCTATCCGTTCTTCAGATAGTCCGTATCCGCGGGCAGTGTCGATGAGGTTTATCCCGCAGTCAAGTGTGTAATTTAAGATTGTTTCGATCTCTTTTTCGTTAATCTCCGGACTTCCGATATGTCCGGCTCCAAAGCCAAGAATTGATACGTCAATTGCTGTTCGCCCAGTGCTTCTATAATCCATAAATACTCCGTTTTTTATAAGCTGTATAAAATACTATATTATACGGCTCACTTAAAATCAAGTTAAGTAAGCCATAATGCGATATTACCGCATTATAAGAAACCACATGCAGAAATTCTATAGGAAAAATTATTTTTGTAAAAGGTTCTATCCTTTTTTATAAATGAAATAAATGATGTATGAAAATATGCGGTGTATAAAAGCAAACAGTAAAGGTTTTTTATTTGAATGGAAATTGTGTTTAGACTGCCGTTTTGTTTGATTTGAAGAGCGGATTACCATTCTTATAAATGGCACGGTAAATGCTTAATAAATATATCATGAAACTGTTAATAATTGATGATGACAAAAGCGGATTAAACTCATTGTGTTCAGCCTTGAAGCCGCTCGATTATGATGTCAACTATTTGAATGATCCGCTTTTTGCTATGAAGCATTTTAGCGATATAACTTATGATGTTGTTATTACAGATCTCAGGATGCCGCTTTTGAATGGACTTGAGGTTCTGAAAATTGTCAAAAGAAGGTCGCCGCGTACTAAGGTTATTGTTTATACCGGTGACGTTGATGTAACACTTGAAGATGAAGCGAAGAAATATAATGTTGACCTGTTTATGCGTAAGCCGATAAAGATTGGAGAGATGATAAATTTTCTCAAGGCTTATGAGAATGGTGCTGCGGAGTCAAAATAGTTATCTGTTTTGATTATCGGGAGTGCAGCAAAATTAATGTGCCCCTCAATTCCCGCCTTCCGTTAGTTTAACGGTTGGCGGTTCTTTTTTTTATAGGGGTATTTATAAAATGTGATTTATATTAAAATCCCACTTTAAAATATCCCACAAATTCAAATCCCGGTTCATCGTAATATCTCACAATTTCATATTTGGTGTAGTAGATTATGTTGTTAAATAAAAAACCTATTCCAAAACGTTCCTTATAATTCCAGTCAATTCCGGCGTTCAGCACATATGTGTTATCCATTATGTCCCCTTTGTAATCGAGGCGTTTGAACATCGCCGTAAAATCAAGGTTGATGTTTATCCCCGCAGGAACAATGCCGAATTTGAGTATCGTATTTAGTTTATCCTGAGGAGCAAAGGTGTATCTGTCAAGGAAAGCATGAGTGTAGTTTACATCGAGTCCGATATATTTACGGTAATTCAGCGAGCCGGCGGCATTTAGGTTAAGTTCAAAAAAAGTTCTTTCGGTGAGAGTGTAGAGTTTCTCTTTTTTATTAAGGAGAGTTCTGTCGTAGCCGTTCTGGTTGTAAATAAACTCTACGTCTGCCGATAAATACGCAAACCCTGCATAGGCGCTTTTAAATCCTGATTTACCGTACCACTTGTAGAATGGCAAAGTTGTGTCAGGCAGGATGCTGTATTCGTTTGATATGAACCAGTTTTTATCAGGTTTGTTCCCCTGCTTTGCCCCGCCGGCGATGAAACAGGTCACATAGTCCGCGAAGTTAAATCCTATCTCAGCATCCGGTATCAGGTACCAGTGAAATTCACCATTCCTCCAAAGCCCTTTAAAGTCAAGGTTTAGCCTCAGAAGTAATATGTTTTTAATCGTTCCTGAGTAGGCAAAACCGGCGTTTATGTTGTGGAATGAGGTATAATGTGTAAAATCAGAGTATCCCTCTGAGACGTTATAAAAATAATCAAAATTGTAACCTGTATAAATCGATACAAAATGGGAAGTAAATAAAACATGGGAGTATTTTAAGTATCCGTTAAAGAAATAATCAAAGTCGTTTCGGTACGATGAATTCTTCGTTTTCATATCGCTCAGGTTGTGGAATATGAAGCTGTTGTTTATAACGAGGGAGAGGTCGTTGTTGTTTGTGAATCTGTACGATGGTGTTAAATCGACGTTGAGGATTCTTTTTGCAAAGTAGTTGTAGATGCTTTCATCTTGAAGGGAGTAGGTTGTCCCGTAATAGCCGGCAGCCGCATTCAGAGAAAACGGGCCTTTTGTAAAAATAATCGACGAGTCGAATTTGTCCTGAGAGTAGGGGACTTTCCTGTTAAAGTCATCAAACCAGAGATTTTCCTTGGCAATTCGCTTATAGTTGATTGATATGTATGGATTTATGTCTTTGATAAATATACTGAAATCGGCGAGCATGTAATTATTTAGTCCATAACCGAACAGTATCTGGGCATCGACACTCTTTGTTTTTTCCGGATTGTCTATCCTTGAGGGAAGAGTCTCCTCAAGATCAACTTTTATCTCTTTGGTGAACTCCGGCCTGATAATAGGATCGATCTTTATGTCGGGCAGTCCTCTGCCGGCAATGTCAATGTTACTCTCAAAATCTTTAGTGTCCTTGATGTTGATGTCAACTTTTGGCAAACTGATTATCGGGAGATCCTCGGAGTTGATTGCGAATGTGATTAAAATTGTACAATATATAAAAAATCTTTTCATAATTATTGATCCTTTGTAACTATGTCAAGGAGTGAAGTTGCCTTCTCTGCCCAGTCTGTACTCTTGTATTTTGATTGAATCGTTTTTATGAATTTTACGGCATTGTCCGATTGACCGATTTTGTAGTAGCAATAAGCACTGTAGTAGAGAGCCTCTGCGATATCGGACGCTTCTCCTTTGAAAGTTGTTATGGTTTCCCTGTAGATTGGGAGAGCATCATCGAACTTTTGAAGATCAACGTTAAAAAGGGCGATCCTGTTGTTGGCTTTCGCACCTGCTCCGGTTTTGTTGTTTTGTCTGATATGGTCAAGCAATCCGATCGCAGTGTCTGTTTTCCCGGAGTCCATGTAGTAGAGTGCGAGTTTTAATTGATCTTCGGGAGATCCGGATTCTTCAGCGGATGCTTTTAGTTCTGCCTCCCGGCTATCTGTTCCCGATAAAATTTTATTGATAACAGCAAGCCTTCTTTTATTGTAATCTACGTCGGTTTTACCGATGGATAAAAGCTCTCCGATTACGTTCTTTTCCTCTTTCAGGTTGTTCTGTTCTTTGTAGATATCTCGGAGGGTTGTGAGCGCTTGCTCTTTGAATGGAGAATCGACCTCTCTGAAAGTTGAAAGGTAGTTCACTGCTTCTGACAGGTTGCCTGTTTTATATGCACTGTAACCAGTCCAGTAGAGAGAGGTTTGCTCTTTTGATTTGTCTTGGAATGTTTTAAGTAAATTTTTATATGCAGCGTATGCCTCCGAGTAACTTTCTATCGAAAGAAAATACTCTGCCTGCTGCTGTAGAACGCCCGGATATAACGGGGAGTCCTTGAACATTCCAGCAAAAACACCTATCTGTTCGTTGGCACTCTTGATCTCGCCGGTTCCGATATAATACTTTATTATTTCATAGAGGGCATCGTCACGGTACTCGTTGTTGTCTTTTAAATCAAAAACTCTTTGGTAATAATTTAGTGCCTTTTTATTCTCTTTGATGTTGTTGTAGGAAACGGCGATATTAAAATATGCTTTAGCAGGAGATGGAGATAATTCGGCAAGTTTTTCAAATCGTGCAATCGCCTCTTTATACATCGCAGTTGTGTAATATGACCATCCTTCCATATAAAGTGCATCTAGCTTCATATCGGAGTCAGTTAAAACATTAAATGCTTCTTTAAAACTATTTGCAGCACCGGCATAGTCGGAGGTCTTGTATTTTATCCATCCGGAGTAGTAGTTTGACGTGTTTATCAGATTTTTTTCATCTGTACTCAGTCCCTTGTCGAGTCTGTAAATGGAGAGCTTGTCTGTGCAGTTTTGTGCTTCCTTATAATTTTTAAGCTGCATATAGGAGATTGCTGCTATATATGAGGATTTTATTGTTAAGAACCGGCGATCCTTAGAGGGGGCATCTTTTATGTAAATATTAAAAAGTTCATAATTTTTTATGGTTTCCGCAAAATTACCGGAGTTAAAATAGATCCCCATGAGTTCATATGAAGTGTAGGCTTTTTGATCGGCAGATTGAGTTTTAAGAGCGTCCCGCAGAAAAATTAATGATTCATCGTACTTCTTTTGACCGAGTAGACTGTTCAGGGTGATCCTGTTTATGCTCTCTTTGTATTTCTCCTTGTCGGTAATGTTCCCTATTTTTGCAACAGCATCGGTGTATTTTCCGAGTCTATTGAGATATTCTCCGAGCAGTACCAGATATCTGTCATATATAACATTGTCTGATCTTAAATTACCTTCATAATTTTTGATTATTTTTTCTGTAAGTTCGGAGTCTTTCTTTTCTATCGATGTTTCAAACAGTCTCACGACGGCTTCCGATTTGTAGGTTAGATTGTTTTCGATTATCTCCCGGAGTGTGCGTGAATGTGACGGTATCTCTCCATTCGCATAATACGACTCAGCGAGGTAGAGGAGTGCCTTTGATTTTAACATTGCTGTTCTTGTTCTTTCCTGTTCATTGTCGGATGTTTTTGAAACAGACAACGATGCTGCTCCGCTAAACATCTCTATTGCCGTTTTAAAATTCTTCTTATTAAATTCCATAACTCCCTGTGATATCAGGATGTCGATATTGTATTTGGAATCCGGATATTCTCCCTTGAGCCGGCGGATATACTCGAGGGCAGTTTCCTCATTCCCCGAAGCGAGCTCGATGTCAGAGAGACGGAGAAGCGCAATGTCGCCTGACCGCTCACCAGACTTGAAGTTGTCAATTTTTTTGTATAAGACGGCGGCCTTCTTTAAGTCCTTTTTTTCATAAAAAATCTCGGCAAGATATAGCCAGTAAAGATCACGATACTTGTTGGCGCCCCCGTCGTCACCTATCTCTGTTATCCGTTTTGTGAGAAAAGCGGCGGCATCGTCGGTCTGCTGTGTTCTTACGAGCAGATAACAATAAAGAACGGCAGCTTCATCATATTTACCGGATTTTGCAAATTTGTCGAGGAGGTTTTTTAGTGTAGATAGAGACT
>JBFZEO010000216.1:0-12258 GCA_041306845.1 Spirochaetota bacterium | reverse complement strand
TAAATCGACTCAAGCAACATTAAAATGTCTCTTAAAATTACTGGATAAAAAAGTAATATCGGAAGAGCATATAATAAGGGCGATAAAACCTTCTGAAATGTCAGATATATTACATCCGGTTATTAGTACGCAATCGATTAAAGATATGAAAACGATAAAGGGTGGTATTGCCGGTGCTCCTGGTGCGGCAAGAGGAAAGGTTTACTTTAGTACAGAATCGATGCTTGAAGCTTACAAGAAAGCTGTAGCTGAAGAGCAAGACAAGAACATGATAGTTTGTATGCCGGCATCGTTTGCGGAAGATGTTAAGGGGATTGAGGTTGCCAATGGTGTTCTCTCAACCGAAGGTGGGTATTCCGCTCATGCATCGGTTGTAGCCCGACAATATGGAAAGGTTTCGCTTGTTTATCCGGATCTTAACATTGATACAGTTAAAAAAGAATTTTCTTATAATGGGATAACCGTAAAAGAGGGGGAATACATAACCATCGATGTCCCTTATTATGGAGAGCCGCAGATAATTCTTGGAAAAGCTCAGCTTATCGAGCCGTCTCCGGAGGATTCTGGTCTTCTTGATCTTTTAAAAATAATTAGTAAATATATGCCTAAATTCAGGGTTTATGGGAATGGAGATTCTCCTAAAGATGCAAAATTAATTAGAAAATTTGGTGGAGAGGGGATAGGACTTTGTAGAACTGAGCATATGTTTTTTCACCAGAATAGAATCAATGTTTTTAGAGAGAT
The DNA here is from genome assembly GCA_041306845.1 of Spirochaetota bacterium. GTDB lineage: Bacteria > Spirochaetota > GWE2-31-10 > GWE2-31-10 > GWE2-31-10 > JBFZEO01. The sequence goes on along the minus strand of JBFZEO010000216.1, from coordinate 11,514 downwards.
GATAATGGCCTCTTCAAAAGAGGAAAGAATAAATTCTCTTTCAAAACTTGAAAAAATGCAGATAGATGATTTTTATGGAATATTTAAAGAAATGAATCCATATCCGGTAACGATAAGACTTTTGGATGCACCTTTGCATGAGTTCTTACCGCATACAGATGAGGAACTGGAAGAATTTCTTACTTATTTAAAAACTGCTAATCCTAAAATGAAGAAGGTTGATGTTATTCATAAGATAGAATCTGTTGAAGAGATAAATCCGATGCTTGGTCATAGAGGATGTAGAATTGCTGTTTCTTATCCTGAAATTTATGAGATGCAAATATCATCTATTTTAAAAGCTGCTTATAAATTGCAAGAAGAGGGATTTGATGTTATTCCGGAGATAATGATTCCTATAGTTATGAACATACAGGAAATAAAATTCGTTAAGAATGGAAAGAAGATTGAGGGTGAATTTATCAAGGGAATAAAGCAGATAGATGAAGATGTAAAGAAATCTATGGGCATTAATAAGTCAATTAAATATAAAGTTGGAACGATGATTGAGCTTCCGGCGGCTGCACTTTCCGCAAGAGAAATTGCACAATATGCGGAGTTCTTTTCATTTGGAACAAATGATCTAACTCAGACGACTCATGGACTCTCAAGGGATGACTTTAATTCATTTTTACCGGATTACAGTAAATATGATATAATTGAGGCCAATCCGTTCCAGGTGCTAACTGATCCTGTCAAAGAGATGATATTTATAGCAACTGAGCGAGGTAGACTCACAAGGCCGGACCTTAAAATTGGTCTTTGTGGAGAGCAGGGAGCAGATCCAAGAAATCTTAAATATTTAAGAGATATTGGGTTGAACTATGTTTCATGCTCGAGTTATTCTATTCCTATTGCTAAGTTGGCAATTGCTAGAATGGAGATTGGTGAAGAATAAAATTATTTAGTTGTTAATTAATTGTAATTAATTTCTGATAGATTTTAATTTTATATTATAATATTCTTACTGTTCAACGAAGGAGGAAGGTATGAAGAAGGTTTGGATTGGTATTGTAGCTGCAGTTGTTGCCATTATCATAGCAGCTGTTGTTGGTGTTGTTATACAGAAGAATGTAAAAAGATCTTCAAGATAATCTTTTCTTTATCGTAGTAAGTATAAAAATACGGAACTATCCTTAAATCAGGGATAGTTTTTTTTTAAGTTTTTTAAGCCGTGTATGCAGATAATATTTTGTAGAGGTGGAAATGAAATATAAATATCTTTTTGGTCCCATTCTTTCAAGAAGACTTGGAATCTCTCTTGGCGTTGATCTGGTGGAATACAAGATATGTAATCTTGATTGTGTCTATTGTGAAGTTGGGGAAACCTCCGCTTATTCGACGGAAAGAAAAGAGTACATTCCGACACAGGAAATTATAAAAGAAATTGAAGCATATTTATCAAAATCTCCGGATGTTGATTTCATTACTTTTTCCGGTGCAGGTGAGCCGACTCTCCATCGTGATTTAGGAAAGATTATAGATTACATCAAAATTAATTTTAAGAGATATAAAGTTGCTCTTATTACAAATGGTACTTTATTTTCAAATCAAGAATTAATTGATGAAGTTAAAAATGTTGATGTAATATTACCGAATCTTGATGCTGTCTCAGAAATCGCATTCAACAAAATAAACAGACCCGATAAAAGTCTAAAGATAGCCGAAATTATCGATGGATTGATAAATCTCAGAGCTGCGTTTAAGAATGAAATATGGTTGGAAATATTTATTGTGCCCGGTATAAACGATTCGAGTGATGAACTACTGTTGCTTAAGAATGAGGTTGTGAAGATAAATCCGGACAGAGTCCAAATAAATACGATCGATCGGCCCGGGGCAGAGACATGGATCAAGAAACCGGATCAACTTGAACTTGAAAAGATAGCGGATTTTTTTAAACCGTTTAAAGTTGATATTATTGCCAAATATAATAGTCCCGGTGCTAGTAAAATTGGTGAAGATAGTAGAAATATAATTCTTGAAACGCTGAGAAGACGCCCTTGCACCATGAAGGAAATCTCAGAGACTTTAAATTTGCATATAAATATCGTGAATAAAATAATTGCAGATTTACTGAGTGATGGGATAATAGTAACTGCCGTAGGTGAGCGCGGTGTTTTTTATCTCTTTAAAAATAAATAGTAGATCCTCAGTAGACATCAGGTAAAATATTCTTTTAGTCTTATGAAAGTGCATTGATTTTATTTTTATTAAAAAATAAAAAATCTTTCCTAAATTTGTTAGATTGTAATATAATCATTGTAAGTAAAATTTAATGTACAGGACTAAGAAATATGGATAATAAACCAGTTATTATTCCGGTGGCAAGCGGTAAGGGCGGTGTTGGTAAGACGCTTATTTCTGTTAATATCGGATACGCCCTGGCGCAGTTGGGAAAGAAAACAATTATAATAGATCTGGATTTCGGCGGTGCGAATCTCCACACTTGCATGGGGTACGAAACAGCTCCCGATGGTATTGGTAATTTCTTAAATCAAAAGACATATCCTCTTGAGGATTATCTCTTAACGACGACTCATCCTAACCTTCAGATTATCCCAGGCGATGCGGAAATGGTAGGTATCGCAGACATAAGTGCTGCTCAGAAGAAACGCCTAATTAATCATATAAATAAACTACAGGCTGATTATATTATACTGGATCTCGGTGCCGGATCGAGTAATAATACCGTTGATTTTTTTATGTTGAGTCCATTCGGCATCATCGTAGCCATGCCTGAGTTGACATCAATTCTGAACGCTTACGCGCTTTTTAAGAATGCTATTTTTAGACTTTTGTATCTTAACTTGCGTAAAAATCCTGATATAAAAGGACTTTTTGATAAACAATTGAAACGTGGTGGTGAATCTGCCTGGAAAGTGCAGGAATTAATGAATAAGATATTTGAGATTGATCCGGATTTACAGGCAGAAGCTTCTGCAATGCTTGATTCTTTGAGTCCTAAGCTTATAATAAATATGGCAACAACACCCAAAGATATTGAAATGGGTGAAAAACTCCGGAAGATTTCAAAAAATTATCTTTCTATAACTATGGAATATCTCGGTTTTTTATATAGAGATGCGGACGTTCATAAATCGATATTGGCAAGATCACCGATTGCAGTAATGTCGCCGGAGAATCAAACATTTCAAACAATACTTAGAATGGCGTGTAAAGTTGTGAATGCGAAGAAAGTATCCGGATTTACACTAAATCTGGACGGTTTTGAGAACACTTTAGAGGAGATAACTGAAGAGGCGAGTGACGACCTTGCCGGTAGACTTGAGGGATATGAAGAATTAGTTGATGAGAATCTATTAACAATTAATGAATTAATTGTTCTTGTTAAAAATTTGGAATACGAAAATATAGGTTTGAAAAAAGAGGTAGAATCTTTAAAGTTAAAACTCTTGAGATATAAATAAAAAAACCGGCAGGTCATTAAAAACCGCCGGTCTGTAATCTTGTGAACAAAATTATTTTACATTTCTATCTGTAGTTCATTGATATTAAACTTTTCTCTTAAGGTTGGAGTAACTGTATCAATTATCCTGTATACGTTGTTGCTCTGATTTTCCGCAAGGTATAACTTTACCTTAAACTGTTTTAAATTCTTAAAGACAACAGACATCTGAGGTGATATTTTAGTATCATTTTCTGTCACTCTCACAACTGTTCCGTCTCTAAAAAATTTGAAAGGTAAATAAGTGGTTTTGATATCACCTTTATCCGTAATGTATTTTACAACGACCCCTTCACTACATTCAAAAATTTGGCTTATCATGAACGGCATTGCAGAATATTTATCTGATGTGCTGTTTGCCACTGTGTTGTTCTGTGCATAAATAAAAGCAAAAGAAAAAAATATTGCAAAAACAAAAAGAAACTTCTTCATTAAAATCCTCCTATAAAATATGTGCATATACATTTACGGCTATTTTACGCAATACATATAATATAATAACTGATATTTTAATAAAATCAAGAAAAAATAAAAAAAATAATTTACATAAATCGAACTATTTTATATACTCACTCCTAATATAGACACGTGTGGAGAATATGGAATCAATATCAAAAGATAATTTTAGCAATGCATTTGAAAAAATTTTAAAAGTTATACCTGCCCCCGGTATTCTGTTGTTATCAGGAGTTCCGGATAAGAAAGAGAATTTGATAACTATCGGCTGGCTTCAGTTTGGTGTCTTGTGGAATCTTCCTACGGTTAATGTTTTTATAAGGAAATCTCGTTATTCGAACAAACTTTTGAGTGAGAATGGTGAGTTTACACTCAATTATATGGATCCCATTTTATTTAAGGATGCACTTGCTAAATGTGCGAACATGTCCGGTAGTTATTGTGATAAGTTTACGGAAACTTCATTAACTAAAATTAAATCAAAGACCGTTGGTGTATCCTCTTTGAACGAGGCTTTGCTTGTTTTAGAATGTAAAACTTTGTTCTGCAATCAGATCGGTCCTGATAATTTATCTGATATTATTTTAAATAAATATTATTCAGATGGAGACTATCATGATTTAATTATTGCTCAGATTACTAATATAAGAGAAAAATAAAAGAGAGGCGTTGGATATGGGTGAAACTGAAATAGAACTAAATAAAGTGTTAAGTGAAAAATCTCCGGCTTTGTTTGAGTCGCTAAGTGAGTTGGGGAAGCGGATCTATATGCCCAAAGGGATAATCTTTCAGAGTGATCAGGCAAAAGACCATTCAAAGAAATACAACGCATCTATAGGTATCGCAGCCGAAAATATCGGTTTTGACGGAACAAGCGAAATTAAAATAGAAAATCTTGGTCCGATGGTTTTGAAATCTATAAAAAAACATTTTAACCATTTGACAGCAAATGAAATATTTAACTATGCGCCTCCTTCCGGAGATCCTAAATTAAGGAAATTATGGCAGGAAAAAATAGTTAAACAGAATCCATGTTTGAAGTTAAAAAGTGATATTAGTTTGCCGGTTGTTGTCGGCGGATTGACTCATGGGATAACGACTTTTGCTGATCTTTTTGTGAATAAAGATGATGAAATAATCATGGCGGATAAAATTTGGGAAAATTATAATCTTATTTTTTCCGTAAGATTTCAGGCAAAGATACGATATTATCAGTTGTTTAATGAGGAAAATACCGGATACAATCTGAAGGGACTCGAAGACGCAATTGCAACTTCGAAGAAAGATAAAATAATTCTTTTGTTTAACTTTCCAAATAATCCGACAGGATATACAGCTCTTGAGAAGGAGCAAAATGCGATCAGAGATATGATAATAAAATATGCAGATAAGGGTAAAAAAATAATTGCCGTTTGCGATGATGCTTATTATGGTCTTTTTTATAATAAAGATATCTATCCAGGATCTATATTCTCAAAACTTGCCGGTATACATAAAAATGTTATATCTGTTAAAGTTGACGGCGTTTCAAAAGAGGATTATGCGTGGGGATTCAGAATAGGATTCATAACATTTGCTGACTACTATAAAGATCCGGAAGTTTACAGTGCAATTGAGCAGAAGACGATCGCATGTATAAGAAGCTCGGTTTCAAGTTGTTCCAGATCAGCACAGTCGATATTTGTTAATACAATAAATGATGAACATACAGAAAAAGAGAAAGCGGAAAAATTTAATATTCTAAGAAAACGTGAAGATAAGGTTCGGGAAGAAGTTTTCAAAAAAGAATATAAAGATTTGTGGGATGTATATCCATTCAACTCCGGCTACTTTATGTGCTTGAGGATAAAGGGTGTTAGTGCCGAAGATGTAAGGCAACATGCGCTGCTGAATCATGGTTTGGGAACTATTGCACTGGGTACGGACTTGAGGGTTGCGTTCTCCTGCATTGAAGAAAAAAATATCGAAAGTGTTTTTAAAATAATTGCACAATCAATAACTGAAGTGAAAGCCGGCAAGTAAATTAGTATGAATATTGTCGATGTTCATACTCACATCTTCCCGGATTTTCTGGCGAAAAGGGCTATCGGCGGGTTGTCTTCCGGGATTCACAAGCCGAATACTGATGGAACTTTGAATGGGCTGTTGTCCTCTATGGATAATGCCGGTATAAAGAAAGCCTTTATCGCAAACATAGCGACTAAAATTGAACAGTTTTTTCCTATTATGAAATTCTCCGAGGAGATTAGATCCGAAAGGATCATCCCTCTTATCTCAATACACCCTGATGATCCGGCAAAGATTGATCGGCTGGATATGGTAAAAAAGGCCGGTTTTATCGGAATTAAACTCCATCCAATGTACCAGGGGTTTGTTGCCGATGATACGAAGATGTTTGAGTTTTATGAACACTGTGCAGATCTGGGGCTCTTTATACTCATTCACGCCGGAAACGACACGGCTTTCCCCGGTTCAGATTACGCAGCTCCGTACAGGGTTGCCAATATTATAAATAATTTTAAAAATCTTAAACTGATAGCTGCCCATCTTGGCGGATATGAGGTTGTGGATGATGTTTTAGAATGTATATGCGGGAAACAAATTTACATTGATACTTCGTTCATACATACAGCAGAGCGATCAAAAGTTGTTAATCTGTTGAATAATCATGATGAGAATCTTGTTTTATTTGGCAGCGACTCGCCATGGAACGATCAAAAAGGACAGATTGAATATTTGAGTAGTTATAATCTGTCTACAATGCAGCTGGAAAAAATTTTGTATAAAAATGCAGAAGTTCTCATAAAAGAGTCCTTGTGAAATTTTCGATTAAATTAGATCTTGTTTTAATTAAAATAATTCTTATCTTTAAGGAAGAATATATCTTTGTAATTACTTGATGTATTCCAAAATGTAAAACCGTTGTTAGTAGCATCCTTAATCCCATTCAGCTGATTGAGAATGTACTCTCTCCCGTAAAATTCTACATCGTAGGCAACGCCCATCTTAAATGCCTGAACATATGGTCTTATCACAACTTTACGCCTTGATATATAATAGTTTCGGAGTGATCCATAATAATAAATCCTGTAAGTTCTCATGCTTGACGGAGGATAGTTCATAAAACTGTCATCGAAATGCGAGGGATAATACATCGGGCATATTACATCCACATAATCTTTAAGCATCTCTGTTTCCTGACCCGTTCTCCCGCCGGTTCTGTACCATCCGTTGGCACCATAGATATCTATAGAGATAGGAGCCTTTATATTTTCCCGTGCATATTGCAGGAATGAAATTAGTGCGCTCTCTTTGTCCATGCCGCTGTCTTTATAGCGGTACACGATCTCATTGAGGTTGTCGCCGTCTGTTGGGAATCTTACATAATCAAATTGGATCTCGTCAAATCCGAGTTTTATAAGTTCCTTGCACAATTCGACATTGTACATCCAGACATATTCACAGAAAGGATCTACCCAGGACTCCTCGTAAAAAACTTGTTCTCCGGTACTGCTTAGAGTGTAACCCGCCCACTGGTTGCCGGTTAATCTGTCTTTTACTGCAAATTTACCGCCGTCATAATTATATAAAACCGGGTCTTTGAACAGGACGACTCTTGCCGTCATATATATATTTTCTTTCTTGGTGTAAGAGAACAGAGTTTCCAAATTTACCGGATTTTTTACCTTGCCGTATTTATTTAGAATTGGATTGTTTGTGTTAAATCTTAAATTGCCATTATCATCTTTCATGTCTATTACAGCGGAGTTCAGACCAGATTTTTTTAAGAATGTTATGTAATCCTGCATTATTGCTGGGGTTTTTATTATTTGCGGGTTGAGATATAATCCGCGTTTCCCGGATGCTTTTTCATAATAGGGAGATCTTTCCGGTTTATTGAGTATCCATAGGCCGCTGAGATTAATACTTTCTCCGTTTATATCCCCAGACAGGCAATCGGGAGAGATATCTTCCGAATATTTATCGTAGATATCTTTAATCTCACTCTTCATTAGATTGCCGGACGATATTTCGCAGCTGAGAATGGAATTCTCATTTATAAAATATAAATTATCGCCTATTTTTCCAAGACTCTCCGCAACTTCAAAACCCGAAGTATTTTTATAAATACTTATCCATCGTTTATTCTTTGTATCGTACTTATAAATATTCATGTTGAAATTACTTATGGCATAGATATCCGGTGAGTCTGTATCATTGGGTACTGCTGTGATGTCCGAAATCTCTTCATAATCCCAGCCGTACTGATAAAGCCCGGTATTGATAAGCTCCCACTTTGATTTTGAGGTGAGGTTTTTTAGATAGATGCCTTTATACGGATGAGAGACCATAATGTACGTGTTCTTATTTTGTGTGTAGATGGCTACCGATTTTATGCCGTTCACTGTTCCGGGGTTCGGTAAGAAATCCCAGTTTTGACCGCGATTAGTTGAGTAATATGCGCCGTCTTTAGTTGCTGTGATTAGATTATTCTCATTGACAGGATCAAATTCCAGGTCTTTGAGGTCATCAATTACTATTTTGAAATATTTTTTCTGTCCGTCAAAATGTTTAAGTGTCTTCTTATTTATACCGGTGTTCATATAAGAAAAATCAGTCAAGTTATCTGAGAACAGGATACCATTCTCACTCTTAAAGAAATATCCGTATGAGGTTTTTAATATCTTTGATACCCGAGGCTCTTCTCTCAACAGTACAGGACTCCCGCCTTTTTTTGAATAGTAAATTCCATTCCGGCAACCCAAAAGAACATCTTTTAGTACCGGTGCCGGCTGCTCAGGCTTTGTATCTGAAATAATTGTCGCCCGTTTAACAGGTGTATCGGTTTTACATCCGGTTATAGAAAAAATTATAATAAAAGGAAGAATACATAAATAAAGTTTGGACATTGTCTGGTTATTTATCATAATAAAGATAGTTATTCAATGAGAGGTCATTAAAATTTACTAAATTTGAAATAAATAAAGACCCCGACTGATGAAAGAAACATCGCCGATGTTATAAATGTGGCGGCATGTTCCGATCCGGCGAACGGCAGTTTGATATTCATTCCATAAAAACTCGATAAGAAAGTCAGCGGCAGCATAACAACATTGAACATCGTGAGGATCTTCATTATGTTGTTGGTTCTATATGTAAGGAGTGTGTCTATCGATGAGTACAAACCTTCAACAAGCTCCTGATAATCTTCCGCCATATCGAGAAGTTTGTTGATGTAGTCTCCGATCCCACCCCAGTAGATGTCCATGTTTTTGTCTTCCTGGTCTTTTGTGTTCTCAAATGTGGAGAAGATACTTCTCTGCGGTTTCAGCGAGGTTTGCAGGAATATTATATTTCGTCGCAATGCGGAAATTCTTTCCAAAACTTTAGCCGGCTTTATGGAGTCAAAATTTGAATCGATCCAGTCGATATCGTGACCGATCTGTGTCATAAGGGGAAATATCTGTAAAATCATCCTGTTTAGAATTTTATAGAGCAGATAATCGGCACCTCGGGAAAAGTATTTATTAAATTTAACTTCTGTGTTTTGTAAATAGGTAAACATTTCCGCCAGTTTAGTGAGCCGTGAAGAATGGAGAGTTATGATGTAGTTTTTCCCGATGAAAATGTCGAGTTCTTCGATGATAAGGCGATAATTCTTATTCACAGCGATGGGAAAATTCACAACGAGAAACTTGTAGTCTTCATAAATTTCAGATTTTGGTCTTTGAACTTTAGATAAGCAATCCTCAAGATCGAGATCGTGAAAATTAAAATTCTTCCTTAAAAAGTCAATGTCATCTGCACCGGGATTAATAATATCAATCCATGTTATTCCATTGTTGCCTATCTGGTGTATCATTGTTAACTCCCGATTTTATATTTGCAAAACTATGTTTTTATAAGAATGCAGCCCGATGTTTGCGGAATCTCAAAGTGTCTGTCAATATCAGGATATCCGTTTCTAAAGTAATCAAGGCCAAATAAAATTTTCTTAAATCCATCTTCCTTTGTATCAACTTTTATTGGTTTGTCATATGGGTTGATAAGGATGAGGAGCTTTTCTGTTATGTTAGAGTCGAGGTTGTAGTGTTCAAGCATGTAAGCAAGACAAAATTCATAGTGACCGTCAAATATATCACGTCTGAATTCTATGGCATCGCGCAACCCGGATTCCGATGTCAACGTTAACAGTGGGTGCGTTTTTCTGAATTCTATTATACTTTTGTAATAGTTAAATATTTTATTGAATCTTGATTTCCTGTTCCAGTCAATCTTGTTTATATTGTCACCTGAGTTGTAGCTGTTTTCGACTCCGAATTTTGTCCTCATAAAGTCCTGTCCGAGGTGCAGAACCGGTATTCCCTGACTTGTCAGTATAAGAAAGTTACATAAACGGTGCATAAGTTCTATTTTAAATTCTACATCGTGAGCCGGTTCGCTAAAGTTCTCGTTCCCGGTAATGCTGAAATATAGTTTATCGAACAAAGTATTATTGTCGTGCACTTCCACGTAATTCAGCGATTCTATAGGTGACGCAGCAAACGTATTGATGCTTCCGAGAATTCCCTGGATTATTTTATCGTAATTGTGGTGTCCAGCCATTTGGACAAACCCTTTCTCTTTTTTGTTGAATACAGCGCCTTTGATTGCATCTCTGTATTCATCGTTGAACACAAAAAATCCTTTGTTTTTCTGCATACCTTTGTATGTCGGCTGGATGGGAGTAAGACCACCAGTCCATGGTTCGCCGTAAACAAGCACATCAGGAGATATCGATTTTAATTCATCTGTGATGGTCTCCATGGTCTGTAGATCAATTAAACCCATAAGGTCAAACCTGAATCCGTCAAACCCGTAAAATTCCATCCAATACTTCAAGCTGTCAACAATAAATTTTCTGACCATCCGGCTCTCTGTTCGCAGTTCGTTACCGCAGCCCGAACCGTTGGAGATGTGCCCATTACCAAATCGATAGTAAAAAAACGGAACTAATCCGTTAAAAGAGTAAATTCCATTCCCGCTGAAACCCTCGGAAGTGTGGTTGTAAACAACGTCAAGGATCACTCTAAAACCGTCGGCGTGGAGAGAGTTCACCATCTCTTTTGTCTCTCTTATCTTGCTGTCATTTCTCCAGTCGGATGCATAAGAGCCGTCCGGGGTGTTGAAAAATCGGGGCATATAACCCCAGTTGTAATGGTTGGGATCTTTTTCATCGTTCTCAAAGTCCTGAATCGGCATGATCTGCACGGTATTAACGCCGAGTTCTTTCAGGTGGGATTTTACTGTTTTTATGCCGGAGTTTTCATCTCCGTTGAGCCAGGTATCATTTTCTGTCAGAGCGAGATATTTACCATTATTTTTAACTCCAGAGGATTTGTCTATGGATATGTCTCTCACATGGATTTCATAAATTATTGATTTGTTAATGTTAAATCTGTCTTTCAATGGAATCTTATCCGGATAATCGGAAGTATCGGTTATCATGCAGCGGCCGGTATCTGCTATTACACATTTGGCATATGGGTCGAGTACATTTCTATTGATGT
>JBFZEO010000215.1:0-7146 GCA_041306845.1 Spirochaetota bacterium | reverse complement strand
AAAGAGAGACTATATTCGATAGCGGTCGGATACCATGATTTCACATCCTTTAAAGGTTATAGTTATTTTTACGAGCTCACCGGAGGAGCATATTATAACAAGAAATATATGGGTGATAAATTCTCGTATTTCTTTTATCCGAGAAAAGAACTATTCAAACAGAATGTAATTATTGTAGATAAACAGACATCTCGCAGTACCGGAGAAATTATAGGTTATGAAATGTTCCCGGACGGAAGAGTGAGCGATAAAGACATAAAAGAGATGGAGTCCCACCTTATAAATTTATATTACGGAACCCATGAATGGTTCAATTTTTAAGTACTCGGATTTTTCATAAACTAAGAAAAGTTTTTAAAATACCTCGGGGACTTGCTGCTCCGAGGTATTTTTTTAGCAGAATGAGAATAATATTTTCTCATCTTAAAATATCCCATTCACAAAAACATAGCAGTAAATCAATACTCAACTATAATCCGCGGAATTAATTCAACTTTGTTAAACGCATTATTTTTTAGTTTTTTCCATGTTCCTGAGTTCGATCTAAAATAAGACGGAACCGTTCCATTCCAGTCAAAAAGCTCAACAGGAACAAACTCTATCATCGCAACATCAGATACCAAATTTTTGTTAGTAACTGTTTTATATCCGGCAGCTCCGCGTGCCGTCGTTCTTATTGCCAATCCGTAGTTCGGGATCGATCCTTCACTCCATCCTTTTACGATGCCGGTTATGTCGAATGTGACGCTTGTTTTTCGATGGGACAACGGTACGCTGTCATATGTATAGCTGACCGAAGTCTTATCAATATTAAAGTAAAAATCTTTTTTTAATGTTGAACTTGACGATGCAGTCTCCTCAGCAAATTTGTAAGACACATTCCCCTCCTCCCAGTATTTAAGAACAGGGGAAATACTTATACTCACGTTCTTGAGTGCCTCCGCCGAATAATTTACAGAGAGTATCAAGTATGCCTTTTTAATTTTTATATCTTTTTTGATAACATTAAATCCGCCCATGAGGATCGCGCTGCTGCCGCTGACCGGATCCGAATTTGTAAGATAAAGTGAAGGATAGGTAATTGCCGAGCCCGAATCATAGATCACACCGCCGTAACCCGATCCGCGGGCAGCCTCGTTGTGTCCGGTCGATACCATCCCATTCTCAAAAACAGTAACGTCGTAACGGGGAATGAGAACAAACCTCGACGAACACGAAAAAAATGTGAGTAAAATAGCAAGCTGTAATAATCTGTATAACAAATGTCTACTCCGGATATTTCTTGCGGATAGCGTTGATAACATCGGTTATCGATAAAAAAGCATCAACAACCTCTGGGTCAAAATGGGTGCCGGACTGCTCTCTGAAAAGTTTGAGAACATCCTCCTCCGCCCACGCCTCTTTATAAACTCTTTTACATATAAGAGCATCAAAAACATCGGCAACTGCAACTATCCTTCCGCTAATTGGAATTTCTTCCCCTTTTAACCCGCGCGGATACCCTGTTCCGTCAAACTTCTCATGGTGCGTATATGCGATTGCGGCAGCGAGTGTGTCCATCTCTGAGACAGCATCATTAAAAAGGTCAAATCCGTGCTGAGTGTGTGTCTTCATCACATCGTACTCTTCATCGGTGAGTTTGCCGGGTTTCTTGAGAATGGCATCAGATATCGCAACCTTGCCGGCGTCGTGGAGCATCGAAGCAATTCTTAATATATCTTTAAATGATTTTATCTTATCATGAGAGATTCCCCTATTCTCAGCCCAGCGCTGATAGATCTCTATGCTATAAGCACCAACTCTGTTTACGTGATTGCCGGTCTCTTTGGGATCCCGCAGCTCCGCCATCTTTATCATGCGGAGGATTATCTCACGCGTCATCTTGGCGCGCTCTATGGCAACAGATGCATTATTTGCAAAGAAAGATACATATAGATTATCCTCATCGGTAAACGGGACAACCTCGCCGGCCTGATCCTTAGCGTTTATCACCTGAACGACACCGATTGTCTCCGATCTGCTTGTTCTCAGCGGAATGGTGAGGATCGACTTTGTCCTGTAATTTGACAACTGATCAAAACCTTTGTTAAACAAAAACGGCATAGAACTGTCAAGGTTATAAACATCATCTATAAGGAGCGGCTCACCGGTATAAGCGACATAACCGGCGATAGACTGAGTATTTATGGGAACGGACTGATTAGAATAGATAAGTCTGTTAAGCGACCTGTCCCGCCCGGCAAGAGTGTCATTTTGTGTATAGCTAAACTTAAGAACATCATCATATTTCAGGTAGATGGAACCGGCATCTGCGTTGGTAAACTTTCTGGCATTCAAAAGAATGTTATCAAGCAGAGAATCAAGATCCTTTATGTGATTAATCTTTTCTGTAATTTCTAACAACTTTTTGACTTTATTAACACTTCGTATAGTAGATGCCATTTATTGTCCTCCGGAAGAATGTTATATCAAACTTTTAAATTTTTCAATAATATAATCCACATAATTTATCGGCAAGTCATTGTATAAAGGCATAGTTATTGTTCTCTTATATCGTTTAAAACTTTGCTCAAAATCTCTGATATCGTATCCCAGATCTTTGTAGCATTTTAGCATAACAACCGGCATAAAATGTACGTTACAACTTATACCGCATTCTGCCATACCGGTTATAATCCTATCTCGATTAATCTCATCGGCAGAGTCAAGCAGAACCGGCGCAAGATGACAGGAGGACTTGATATCATCATTTTCAGAGAGCGCAAAGTCGGCACCGGGTACTCCATTCATCAGTTCGATATATCTTTTCGTTAGAGCCCGTCTTTTGGGGAGAATGTCAGACTCGTACCGCCCAAGCTGACTGAGCCCTAAAGCCGCCTGCATATCCGTCATGTTTGCTTTGTAACCGGCAAGGAGTATGTCGTACCGCCAGTTCCCCTCTTTGTATTTGTTTATCGCATCCTTATCCTGACCATGCAGAGCAAGGAGTTTGAGAGACTTATAAACATCGTCAGAACCGATTGTTCCCATTCCGCCGAACAAAACAGCCCCGCCCTCAGCCGTCGTCAGGTTTTTGACTGCGTGGAATGAAAAAACGGTAAAATCAGCAATTTTCCCTCCGACTCTATGCCCTTTGTAGCAGGCACCAAGGGAATGGGCTGCATCAGATATATAGAGAGCTCGTCCGAGTTCATCCTGATATCTGTTACCGCTGCTGCGGAATAGTGATTTCTTTGAGTTGATAACAGTCATGATCCCATCATAATCGACGGGCAGACCGCCGTAATCGACCGATATAACAGCCTTTGTTTTTGATGTAAACACCTTAGCTATATTCTCGGGATTTATACTTGCGTCTTCCGTATTTATATCGGCAAAAACAGGCACAGCTCCGCAATGCAAGATAACATTAGCGGAAGCTGCGAATGTATATGGCGTGGTGATAACCTCATCCCCCGGGCCTATGCCATAGAGTTTGAGAGCGATAAAAAGCCCGATTGTCGCAGAGTTAAGACAGAGCGCCCTCTCATTGCCGCAGTAATCGGCAAGTGCACTTTCAAAATCACGGGTCACAGGACCGGTTGTTATCCATCCTGATCTCAACACTTTAACAACAGCTTCTATGTCCTCTTCACTTATTGAGGGCGGAGCGAACGGGATTTTAAGATTTTCCATACCATATCCATTTTATTTTAATAATTCTTTAACCTCATCCTCTTTCATAAACTCAAGTCCGGTTTTATATATCTCGCTGTTCTTTCCTGATAAAAAGTAAGCATATTTAAGATTGAGTTTAGCATCTTCAATCCTGCCGAGTTTAACATCCGTCAAAAAGAGTCGGGCGTAAGCAACACTCAACCCAGGATAATTATGAACGAAAGAGCGCGCATATTTATGAGCCTTTTCAAATTCACCCTTATCAAAGAAGTAATCTATAACCTCAGCATATCTTGACTGGTTATCAAGATCTTTTATCTGTCTGTACAAGACCTGATCTGCCACAACCTCAGCTCTATCATCAACCGGAGGATTGATCTCATAAGGTATAAGCATTGTTGAATACGGCGGATTCTGAGAGAGTTTAAAAACGCTCATAAAAGCATTAAATTTATCGAGGTCGGTAATATTATTCCTCGCCTCAAACTTCTCCACATTCTCATAATACATATCGGTAATCTTAGCCTGGTTAAGATCGAAAAGATCCTTAAGCGTCAAAGTTATCATGTAAGACACATACCTGTTCCCTTCGATGTTGTAGTGCAGATGATCCGCAAACAGCTTATTACCAAAAAGAGTTATATTGTTCATCTCGGTCAGCGGGATAAAAAGGGACACATATTTAAAATTGGGATATTTTTCTCTATAATCAATCTGAAATTTCACGAGTTTTTCAATAATCGAGTTCCGCGCCCTGAACGGGATCGCATCGTTGTCACGTGAATAGACAAAATCCGACAGCGCCTTACCGCCGGTCTCTTCAACATGTAGACGCGTTTTACCATTGAGATACGCAACATATGGGTTAGTCGTTGTACCGCCTGCCATCAGAACTTTTTGTGACTCAGCGAGAGCAGCTGCGTCAAGATTTTTGTATGCCTGATAATACTTGAGGATGTAATCCCTGCCTGTATCCTCTGCGGCGGCGAATGGGGGCATATCTGATAAATTTGACAACGGCTCAACTGCGACAACAGGGATATTTTTAGACTTATAAAAGGAAACAACACTCTTTATGTTATCCATAAAATTATCGGCAACCACACCGTCCACTTTTTTATCAGCAGGAATTTTTGTGTTATTAAACACAGATTCCATGAGCGTATCACCATTAGCAGCCCGCTTCGGAGTGAGAATGTTCATTGCAAGCTGGATTATCCTGAACTCTTTCAAGTGCATATTCATCAGTTTAGTAAAATGGGAACCGCCTGTCAACCATCCGATAGTACCATAGTATTCATTATGACCGGAGTATATAACTATAAAGTCCGGCTTATATTTTGCAATTTTCCTGGAAACATCACGCACATAGTAGGAACTCATCGCTGAGTATCCGACATTTATGATTTCGACATCTGAAAACCTGCCGGAGTTCATCAGGTTATCTTTGAGAAAATATCCGAAGGACTGATTTGAACCATATGGATATCCCTGGGCAGTAGATCCTCCGACTATAAAACCGCGGAGAACACCTTTTGGTTTATCTGCACTAAAAAGGTTCTTCTGCTCAGTCTGTATGTCGCTACCAGCCGGATAATATTTATTTATAAATTTCTTATTGTCGGTAAAATACGATTTACTGCCGATCTTAACCTTAACAAAAGGCTCTGTATTTATCCCGTAACCGGCTATTCTCAAAACTATTTCAAATATAAAAACGGCAGCTATTACCATTCCAATAAAAACAACAGAAAACAAAAGTCCCTTTGAAGCAGCCGCCTCTTTCTTAACATTCTTACTCTTTGACAAAACCCTAACTCCTTAAACCCCTCAAACGGGATGAGATATCCGAATAACGGTCAAACAAAATCTGACAGAATTAATTTATACTAAAACAGATAACAAAAGTCAAAACAAAAGGCAGTAATTCCTTTATTAAGGGAAGATTACTGCCTCTGTATAAAACAAAAAAGTATTTACTTAGATGAAATATCTTTTATAAACTTGTCTGCCGGGAACACTGTTTTTACTGTTTTTGCAGTAAACTCATAACTTTCCTCTCCGGAGAAATTTACTTTTCTCAAAGAGATATCCCCATTCAAACCTACAACATTTTTTAAAACATCACTTACCGACTCAACTCCGTTATCGAATATCCCGGCTATCTTATACATTTCGCCTCGTGAGTTGAGGAATGAGCCTGCTGTCTGATAATGGGTTTTAACCGGTATACTCAAGACTACCTCGCCATTCTCAACAAGCGTGATCCCGTAAGACTTGTTGTGCCCCGCTGTCTGCTCACACTCAGTTCCGATATAGATCTTTCGCGCAGAATCCGCATCAACGGTTTTATCGGCATCGAGCGCCTGATACATGTTTTTAGCCTCACTCAAAAGCGTCGTCCTGAGCGGCAGCTTTCTGGATGATACAAAATTATACAACTCTACAGAGGCTCCAAACCCGAATTTCGCATCAATATCCACAGGATTTATGAGGAAAACTATCTCATTCACTCCGGCAAGATTGAGTTTAGCAAGCTCTTTTATGTCGGAATAGAATTTTGCTTTCATATTATAAAGTCGTTTTGTTTCACCTTTGTTAACGGAAATAACTATCGTATCAGCCAGGAGAACATCATTCAACCTGTTAAGGGCAGTCGGATTTGTTGTCTCAAGGTCACCGGCAACGATAACTACAGACTTGGCAGCGAGCGGTATCTTAAAGAAATCAGAGACAGGATAAACTCCGGACGCAGCAAAAGCCTGGTAGAGAGCTCCAGTAGAATAGTAATTTGCTACCTTCCAGTTCATTTTTTCTGCCGACTTTCTGACAGCCTCGTAATCTTCACAGCTTAACGACGGCGACGGATAAACAACTGCATCCTTAAAATTCTTTAAGATATCTTTGTTATAAGGTGCACTCTTAGAATAATAATCAGGGAAGTTAAATCTTCCTTTTTTACAAAGGTATTTACCCCTCTCTTTTATCTCATATATTGAGTCTTTCAGAGTAACAACATTTGTAGGGCAGCCGATACTGCAATGGAAACACACGCTCTCAACATTATTACCGGTAAGAGGCACGTTCTTAACTGGGAGTGTCTTAGGCACTATAGCCCCGACAGGACAGCCGGAGATACACAATCCGCAGCTCACACAATCAGATTCACCGACCGGAGTCACAAACTCGGGAGCAACAGTCGTGTCAAAACCTCTGTCAACATATCCGTAAACTCCAAGTTTAAGTTTTTCTGTACAAAGTCTGATACACCTTCCGCAGAGGATACATTTTGACGGATCGCGGTATAGATAATCGGAACAGTTATCAGCCGGGAACGACTTAATATCCCCCTCAAATCTATACTCATCGATCTCGTAATCATCGGCATATTTCTTCAAGTTACACTCGTAAACATCCATCCACCCGCATTCCATACATATTGAGGCTTCATTTTTTACAGTATCTTCTATAAAAGTACTTTCGAGTTCA